>JAWOCW010000234.1:0-5041 GCA_046483615.1 Desulfosudaceae bacterium | reverse complement strand
TCCGCCAGCCAGCCGCCCTTTTCGATGATGGTGGCGGTGGAAATCAGCGGGCCGCAGTAAAAATAGGTGGTGTTTTCGTTGGCGGTAAAGACCAGGTGGTCCATGATGGTATTCAGGTAGCGGGCTTTGGTGAAAATGCTGGCGTGCTGAATGGAGCGGGACAGGTTCAGCTGCCGCCAGTAGTGGGCCGGCACGCTGTGGGGGTCGATTTCCAGGGCCTTTTGGCCATATTCATCACCTTCCTCGAAACAGGGCCGGGCGGTGTCATGGTCTCCCCGGGAGAGGTAGTAATATCCCAGGTAATAATTTCCCCGGGCCACCCAGGTCTGGGCCAGCGGGTTGTCCGGATGAGCGTCGGCGATCTGTCGCAGTAGCTCCACGGCCTGTTTGCCTTTTTCAATATCTTCGCGCTGGTCCCAGTATATCAGAGCTTCTTTAAAGTCCGGTATGGAGTCCAGGACGGGCAGGGCCCGTCCCACCGGCACCGGCAGCTGCTCCAGCAGCATTTCTCCGTAAGTCTCGCTGATATAGCCCAGGTCGGCGTAAGAGGTGGTCGCAATGAGCAGGAGTTTCTGGGCGGTTCTGTTGTCGGGTTCCCGGGAAAGAACCTTGGCGGCATAGGCTTCCGACTGCTTCAGGGATTCTTCCCGGTTCTTTTTTTCGTAGCGCGATTTCAGGTAATACGCCCGGGAAAGCCACAAAGAAACCCCGGTTCTGTCCGGATAGGAGGCTTCCAGTTGCTGCAGCACCTTGATTATTTCCTGGATATTATCACCGTCCCAGTGGTCTTCCCATAAAACAAAAACCTCTTTCCACAAAGGATCGTAGTCGGGTCGGGGAAAGCGGAGCTTCCAGGCGCCTTCCTCCGCTAAAGCGGGCAGGGCGGTAAAGCAAAAGAGAACCAGAGAACACAGCAGAATTTTCGGCAAGTAGCGGCTCATAACGCCTCCTTGAACCCGTGTTTTATTAAAAAGGTGGTCAAATTCAGTTGTCAGTGTTATCAAGGTCTAATAACAAAAACAAGAGATTATTGTGGCTTTAGCGCCCGAGGGGAGTTGAGGCATGGTGGATTTGTGGCATTTAACCATTTTCAAGCAGGTGGTCGAGACCGGGGGCTTCTCCAGCGCCGGCCGGGCGATAAACCTGACCCAGCCCACCGTCAGCAATCATATCAAGGAGCTGGAGAGTCACTTCAACTGCCGCCTGCTGGATAGAATCGGCAAGACCACCCGGCCGACCAGGGCCGGTGAACTGTTGTACGCCTATGCCGGCAAGTTGCTCAGCCTGTATGACGAAACCGAGACGGCTATGTCCGGGTTTCTGGGTAACATTCAAGACCGACTGACCGTCGACGGCAGCACCATTCCGGCCAGCTATATTCTGCCCCGGATGATCGGCGGTTTTCTGAAACAATATCAGAATGTGCGGATATCATTGAGCAGCGGTGACACCAGCCAGATTGTCAACGACCTTCTGGAGTATCGCCTGGAACTCGGGGTGGTCGGCGCGCGGGCGGAGCATAAACGCGTCTCCCAGCAGAAACTGACCCGGGATGAGATGCGTTTAATCGTGCCGGCTGATCATGAGTGGGCCGGGGAATCAGCCGTTGATCCGGACCGGTTATGCCGGGCGCCGTTTATCGCGCGGGAAAGCGGTTCCGGTACCCGGCAGTCGCTGCAAAGCAGCCTGGCCGGAATCGGTCTTGATATCAGCAGCCTGCGGGTGGTGGCGGAGTTCGGCAGCACCGCCTCGGTTATCCAGGGCATTAAAAACGGGGTGGGTCTCTCCATTCTTTCGCCGGTGGCAGTGGCCGACGAGCTGGCCAGCGGTTCCTTAAAAGCGCTGGTGGTAACCGGCCTGGATCTGTCCCGTTATTTTTACCTGACCACCCATCGCGACCGGACACCTTCTCCTTTGGGCGAGGCTTTTATTAAATTTCTGTCAGCCGGGTTTCCGGAGTAACAGCCGGGGCTGTCCGGAACAGCGAAAAATTTATTGACATTCAAACGCTTGTTTTATACAAACGTTTGAAACGTAAGCCGTCCAGTATAAAAACAAGGAACCTGCCCATGCCGCCAAACCCTGATAACACCCGCGATCGAATTCTGGATCAGGCCGAACGGCTGTTCGCCGTCAAGGGGTATGAAGCGGTCAGCATCCGGGAGATTACCGGGGCCGCCAAAAGCAACCTGGCCGCCGTCAATTATCATTTCGGCAACAAGCAGAATTTATACCTGGAAGTATTCCGGCTGCGATGGCTGCAACGGACCAGGCGCATCAGGGAGTGTTTTGCCGGTCAACTGGCGGACAAGCCATGTCCGACCATTCCCGAGGTTGTCGACGCCATGGCCCGGGGTTTTCTGGAGGGACCTCTGAGCGATGACGAGCGGCGATATCACGCCCAGCTCATGCAGCGGGAACTGGCCTGCCCCGGCGAAGCTTTGAAAATGGTGGTCAATGAAGCCATGCGGCCCTACCAGCAGCAACTGGCCGATCTTATCCGGCCCAACCTGCCGTCCGGCACGGATGAGGAGCGCCTGCGTCTCTGCCTGCTGAGCATCCTCGGCATGACCATTTATTTCACCTTTGCCCGTCCGGCGGTGGCCATGGTCCTCGGTCATGATTATAATCCGCGGTTTAAGGCCGTTCTCGTCAACCATATCACCAGTTTTGCCCTGAACGGGCTGAGCGCCCTGAAAGCCGGAAATTAGAATAATGAAAATTCTCTTCCATGTCCTCGCGGCGGCCTTCATCACAATGGCCGGCCTGGCGCCTGCCGGCTGCCTCTCCCTGGGGCCGGATTATGAACGACCGGCCCTTGACATTGATATGCCCGATAATTTTCTGGCGGCGGAAGATTCCGCCACCAGGCCATACGCCAGCGCCGGTAACTGGTGGACGGAATTTGAAGGTGCCCGCCTGAACCGGGTCGTGGCCGGGGTAATCGCCGGCAACCCGGACATACGAAAAGCCGCCGCCAGCGTCCTGGAAGCGCGGGCCCTGGCCGGACAGAACCGGGCCGACCGGTTTCCCGAGCTCAGCCTGGAGGCCCGGGCTTCGCGTCAGGAACAGACCACGGCCGACCCCGTCACCGGCCAGAACGTGACCGTGGAGAGCGACTCCTATTCCCTGGCCCTGCCCGCCTCTTTTGAGCTGGACCTGTGGGGGCGCCTGGCCCGGGCCTCCCAGGCCGCCCGGGCCGAACTTCTGGCGGCCGAAGCAAACCGGCGAACCATCTCGCAGTCCTTGATCGCCGAGGCCGTCAGCCAGTATTTCCGGGTTCAATCCCTGCAAGGCCAGCTTGACGTCAGCCGGCGGTTGCGGCAAACCCGGCGGGAAAATCTGACCATGGTGGAGGCCCGGTATCGTCGCGGCCTGGCGACGGTTCTGGACGTTCAGCAGGCCCGCCGCGGCCTGGCCCGGGCGGAGGCGGAAATCCCCTCCCTGGTGCAGGCCCTGGGGAAAGCCCGCCATGCCCTGGACGTGTTGCAGGGGGCCTATCCCGGAAGGAAGGAGGCCGCCCCGAAGCAAACCCCGAAACAAGCCCCGGAATTAGCAACGGAGCCAGCAACGGAGTTAGCACCGGAGCTAACAACGGAGCAAGAGACCCGGCTGGCGCTGCCACCGCCGATACCCGCCGGCCTGCCGTCGGAGTTGCTGAACCGCCGGCCGGACATCCGGGCCGCCGAAGCCTCGCTGGAAGCCGCCTGCGCCAGGATCGGCGCGGCCAAGGCCAACCGGTTTCCGCGGATATCCCTGACCGGGCAGTTCGGCTATACCAGCGAGGAGCTGGACCTGCTCTTAAAGCCGGAAAGCGAACTCTGGAGAATCGGGGCCGGTCTGTTTCAGCCCCTGTTTGACGCCGGCCGGCGCAAATCCGCCCAGCGGGCGGCTGAAGCCCGTTACCAGCAGCAACTGGCCGGATACGCCAAAACGGTACTGAACGCCCTGGCCGAGGTGGAGGACGCTCTGCTGACCCGCCAACAGCAGTTGGCAAGACGCGAGCGGCTGCTGAAGTATCGCGAACAGGCCGAAGCGACGCTGGCGACCGCCCGGGATCGTTATCAACGCGGGCTGACCAGCTACCTCAACGTTTTGGACGCGCAAGAGGCAAATCTTCAGGCCGACCTTGACCTGGTTAAAACCAGACACGTCATTTATGCCAACCGGGTGGCCCTGTACCGGGCCCTGGGCGGGGGATGGGGCGACGAAAAAAGGGTGCCGGAGGAATAGCAGGAACCGTCGGAACAGGTGTGCCGGAAGGCCAAATATTAGCCCGGAAATAGCAATGTGGTGATTACCATGACAAAAAAACAAAAAAATATGACGCAGGCGGCGGTGGCGCTGGGGCTGATCGTCATCGGCCTGGCCGGTTATTATCTGCTTAAATCCAGCCGGGAAGACCTGGGCCGGCACCAGACGGAAGTCACCGCTCCCCTGGTTCGGGTCGTTCCGGTCCGGATTGAAGACCGGGACATGACTATTACCGGCCAGGGCACGGTCCAGGCCCGGACCGAAAGCCGGCTGGTCGCCCAGGTCGGCGGGCGGGTCGTGCGGGTATCGGACAGCCTGGTCAACGGCGGCCGCTTTAAAAAGGGGGAACGGCTGGTGACCATTGATCCCCGTGATTATGAGATCAACGTTACCCAGGCCGAAGCCGGCGTCAAGGACGCGGCCAGCCAGTATGAACAGGCCCGCCAGGAATCCGAAGCGGCCCGGCAGGAATGGCAACAAAGTCATCCCGGTGAAGAGGCGCCTCCGCTGGTTGCCAGGGAGCCTCAACTGGGCGCGGCCCGCGCCGCCCTGGACGCCCGGCGGGCCAACCTGGAAAAAGCCAGGCTGGACCTGGCTCGTACCAGGATCACCGCTCCTTTTGACGGCCGGGTCAGTGACAAAGATGTTGATCTGGGACAGTACGTTACCCCGGGCCAGACGCTGGCCTCGGTTTACGCCACCGACGCGGTTGAGATCGTGGTTCCCCTGGAAAATGATGATCTACAGTGGCTGGATGTGCCCGGTTTTACCACGGACACCCGCCCGG
>JAWOCW010000202.1:0-6077 GCA_046483615.1 Desulfosudaceae bacterium | reverse complement strand
CATCCGGACAAGGTTGACGCCTGGCTCAAATAATAATAAAGAATTCATCCCGCCTCGCGGGGGAAGAGGCGCCGGTAACCCGGATATCTCATGAAATATCCGGGTTAATCAGACGGCTCAGGGAACTATTCAGGGAACTATTCAGGGTCCTCTTCAGGAAAATATTCAGGGGACGACTCAGCTGGTATCACCCACAGGTAGGAGTACCAGAACCATTTTGAGCCGTCTTTTGAAGGCGCCGTAACGGTATACAGGGTTCGCCGGGACGTCAGTTTCTCCCTGGCGCGCGCCTGGACCGAAATAAGGCCGTTGCGGGAGCGCTTCTCCAGGTGGCCATTTTCCTGGCCGGCCACGAAACACCGCAGGCCTTCGGGATTCAGCTCGCTGTTGTCAACGCGCAGCACAAGGGTGGGCGGATTCTGGTGGCCGACCACCGGACTTTCCGGAGCGGCTTCCACTACCCCGAGGGCGTTCATGCCCATTTTTTCAGCAAAGCCCTCCATCTCTCCGTAATTAAGATTCATGGGAAACCGCGGCAAAGCGAAACGGTTGCTCCCCCCGTATATGACCCCGGACCTCTGGGCAGCGGCGGCTTTGTAGCCGTGCTCTTTCAGGACGGCCATCAGGGACGGATCGTACTCGCCAAAAGGATAGGCATAAAGCTCCGGCACGCCGTCCAGGTGGCGCCGGAATTTTTCATGTGATTTTCGCAGATCCGCTTCAAAGGACGCGGCTCGCTCTCCGGCCGGCCGGTTTAAAAAATAGGCGTGGGAATGGGAATGGTTGCCGATTTCAAAGCCCTTGTCCTGAAGCGCCTTGATCTGCTCCCAGTCCAGGTAGCTGCCGCCGCCCACCAGCTTGGTTGAAACAAAAACTGTGGCCGGATATCCGTATTTTTCCAGCAGCGGCAGGGCGTTTTCCCAGATAGAGGCATATCCGTCGTCTATGGTGATGACCGTGGTTTTTTCCGGAAGCGGCTTTTCGGAAGACAACAGCTCCAACGCCGCGCCGAGCGTCAGCACGGTATGGTTGTGCTTTTTCAGATAGGCCAGGTGCTTTGCGAACTGATCCCGGGAGACGCTGGTGGAAGGGTATTTGTCCTCCAGCCCGAAATGATGATACATAAGCGCCCGCATCTGGCCCTGCCCCCGTCCGGTTTCATTTTCCGCCGCGGCCACCCGGGTGGCCGCGGGCCATCCCGTCAGGACAAGCAGAAAAACAGCCCCGACAATAACGGCTGAAATTTTTTGAATCATAACATATCCTCGTGGTTCAGAATTGGCTGTCCGCTGAAATAAAGCTCGTCCAACAGCATGATCACCTTTTCCCCGTGGGTTTTCTCCGACAATTTTCCGGGCACTCTCCCCCTCATTTGAAATTCACTCTGATCATGCCACCTGCTGGCAGAATAGAGGGCTATGCTGTCATTGTCAAGTCAGGCCGCTGCGGCCATCGGGCGGCCATAACCGGAGAATCGACCGGCAGGATAGCCCGGATATTTCACGAGTCGATTCGGGCGGAGCTGCGGGGCGCGGGACGCCAAGCTCCCGGGTGCTCCTTCCCAAACGCTTATCAACATGTGACAGCCGAAAAAGCGTTGACTCCCTATCCCGGACTTGCTATTGATAAAGGCCATAAAAGCAAAGTCTTATCCTTTTATCCTTCAGACAGAAAAAGCCCTGCTACCTGGCAGTCAGAAAAAGAACCGCTACCAGGAAAAACGCTATGAACAGCAACCATGTCCCATACGGTCTTTTTGCCGATGCTCCGGATTTGCTGCAATCTTTGCCGGCGCTTGAGAAACTTAAAAAACATTGTTCCGCCTACATCAAGCAGGCTGAATCGGCCCAAATGATCAGCCGCCGGTTCGCCAGGCAAGAGATGCTTCCGAGGGTACTGGAAACCGAGGATCAATGCCGTAACGACCCCGCCTACTTTGACTGGGAGCTTTGGCAACGGGCCAATGAATTAAAGCTCACCATCGCCGCCATCCCGGAGAAGATGGGCGGCCTGGGCTGGAGTGCCCTGTCCAACGCCGTGATGGTTGAAGAGCTGGCCAGCGCCTGCCTGGCCTCTGCCAGCAATATCAGCTTCAACACCTTCGGCCTCCTGGGCGCGCTGGTGGAATGCCGCACCGGCACAGTCATTAAAATCATTCAGCAGATGGTCGAGGCCCAGAAAAAAGGCGAGCCCCTGTTCTGGTCCTGGGCCATTACCGAGCCTTCGGCCGGCACGGACATGGAAGAAGGCGCGGCCATGGCGGCCATGCGCCCCTCCACCCGCGCCGATAAAGTCGCCGGCGGATACCGGTTAAACGGCAGCAAGTGCTTTATTACCAACGGCAGCCTGGCGCATTTTGTGATCGCCAACGTCCCCACCGACCCCTCGTCTCCCCGCGATTCCATGGCTACCTTCCTGATTCCGACGGAGTCCAGAGGGTTTTCCGTGGGCCGGGTGGAACGCAAATGCGGCCAGAAGGCCAGCCAGACTGCGGAAATTTTTTTCAAGGACCTGTATGTGCCGATGGAGAATATGTGGGAACCCCCGGGCAGGGGCCTGCGCCACACCCGGGAAATTCTTTCCATCACCCGCGGCTATATCGGCCTGGCGGCAGTGGGACTGGCCAAGGGGGCCCTGTCCCGCTGCGTCGACTATGCCGCCCGCAAAAAACTGCGGGGCCGCCGGCTGATTGACGAGGACTGGGTGCGCTTTATCATCGCCGATATGGCCAAGGATATCAAAGTCGTCCGCAACGCGGCCTGCAACTTTGCCCTGGCCCTGGACGCCAGGCACGTCTGGCAGATGTTTGAGGTGCTGCCGGTAAAAGCCGCCCTGAAAACGCTGCCGCAATCCTGGCTGACTTCAAAAACCCTGGCCGGCCTGGCCCGGCAAAACCGGATCGACAGCGCCGGTCCCTATCTGAAGCGCCGTCTGGTCGATGACGAAACGATTGAAGATTTTGTCAGCCAGGGCTCAGCGGTCAAGGTGGCGGCGACCGACCTGGCCGTGCGCACCGCCTCCCGGGTGCTGGACATTGTCGGCCTGGAGGGGATGGCCGCGGAGCACGGCATGGAAAAATATTTCCGGGACGCCAAGATTTCCCAGATTTATGAAGGCACTAACCAGGCCAACCGGATCGACATATTCAATCATGACATTGGGGCCCTCCTTTAACATGAACTTCTCCCGGCTGTGCCACGACATTATCAGGGAGTGCGGCAAGTTCGCCAGAAACGAAATCCGGCCCGCTGCCCTTGAGCTGGATCTGGAACCCGATCCCGAACGCCTCGCCGCTATCTGGGACAAAAGCCGCCAGCTGGAACTGCCCGGCCTGATGGTACCGGCGTCCCATGACGGCGGGGGCATGGACTCCTCCTGCGCCGCCCTGGTCCTTGACTGCCTGGCCGCGGAATGCGCCGGAACAGCCGCCCTGTTCGCCCATCATTTCACCGCCTGCGCGGCCGTGGCAACCGCGCCGGACAATTACCAGGAACTGCTGTTTTCAAAACTGGCCAACACGGATAAAACCGGCACCATGGCAACCGTATGCCTGCCCACGGATTTATCCCGAAACCGGCTCACGGTAACCGGCGACATCCTGGAAGGCGTCAGTCCGCCCATGGGCAACGCTGAACTGGCCGGGGGTATGCTCGCTTTTGCCCGGACTACCGACCAGCAGCCGCGATGGCTGGCGGTCTGGATCGACAAATCGACGCCCGGGGTATCCCCGGGCCAGCCGCTGCGTCTGCCGGGACTCAAGGCCATCACCTTTGCCCCTCTTGCCTGCCGGGAGGTTCGTTCAAGCGACATCATCACCCTGGCCAGCGGCCCAACCGCGGCCAACATGCTCTCTGCCGCCCGGCGCGCCTTTTATGGATTTGTTGCCGCCGCGGCCATGGGCTGCGCCCGCGCCGGACTGGCCCAGGCGGATAAACACGCCCGCCAGCGATACCAGTTCGGCCGTATCATCATTGATCACCCGGAAATCCGGCGCATGACAGGGGCCATGCAGATGAAACTCAACGCGGGCACCGCGGCCTATCTTGATCTGTTCAATGAAAGCGATCTCCGGCCGCCCTTCCACTCGCCGCAAGCGCCCCTGACAAAGGCTTTTTGCACCGAGGCCGCCCTGGAAATCATCCTGGACGCCATCCAGATCCACGGCGGATACGGCTACATGCAGGAGTACGGGCTTGAAAAGCGCCTGCGGGACATAAAGGTTCTGGGAGTCATGGGCGAGGTCAACCCCTACTTGCAGGTAAGTCAGGTGGCTGGGAACCGGAATTTTTCGACATGATCTTCACCCCCCGACAACTGACCGACCTGGCCACCCCTTACCCGGACCGAATTATCGAACAGATCCGGGGCGGCCATATTGACACCGCCGCTTCCCTCACCCGGGAAATGGCCTGCTCCCGCGTCCGGCTGCACGACTTTTTCGCCGACTCCTGCACCGTTCTCTGGAGCTTCGCGGGGGAGCGTTTCGGCGAACCCGCTCTTGATGACATGTTTCGCTTTATTTTCGAAAAAGCGGCCCAACGGCAGTTTTTCGAGGCGGCCGGCGCCCAGACCCTGCCCCACCTGTCGGTTTACATGCTGGCCAGATCCTGGCGGGCCCACTCCTGTTTCGGCGCCGGCCAATACCCGGGCGCCTTTTCCATCACCGAGGATGACGAAAAATTCACCTTTCACCTGCGCCCCTGCGGCAGCGGGCTGAGGCTTTGGCAAAAAGGATGGTATGAACCCGGCGCCGGGGGAAAAACATCGGAAAGGGAGCGGACCTGGACCTATAACCGGCAAGGATTCCCGTATTACTGCGTCCACTGCCCCTTTTTAAACGAAATCCTCCCTTATGAATCCCGCTACGGCCGCCTCCTGTGGCCGGTGGACCCTCCGGACGGCCCGGAGGATTCCTGCGCCTGGCATGTATTTAAAGACCCGGACGCCATTCCGGTATCTTATTACCGGCGCCTGGGGCTGAAAAAGCCGGCGGCAACCAAACCGCGAAAAACAATTGACAATAGCCGGTCTTTCACGGACGACCAGCTCCGGGAAATGGCCAGGCCCGTCAGCGACCGCGTCCTGGAAGCCCTGGAAGCGGGGGATAAAAAAACCGCCAGCCGCCTCTGCCGCTCGGTGCGGGATGAATTTCTGGTACTCCACGACCTGTATGTGAATATGATCGCGGCCACCCTGGACTTTATCGCGCGGCGCGCTGATGAATCAACCCTGGGCGATGCCCTGGAGCGGCAATTCCAGCTGGGCGTCAGGGATCAACTGCTCCAACCATCGCTGAATCTCTCCTTGAAAGACAAAACCGAATTTCTGGCCGGCCGCGTCTTCGGCCCGGACACCTGCAACAGCACCGGCTCTGTCCCGGGCCGCTTTTCCATCAATGAGACCGCGTCTGAAATCATCTTCCGGTTAGACCCCTGCGGCAGCGGCGGCCGCCTCATCCGCGCCGGCAGCCACGGGCCCCGGCCCTTCTTCCGGAAATGGCGGGAATCCCTGGAAACCAACGCGGCCACATTGTCGGCCCGTTACCTGCCGATTCCCGAAAGACTCATCAAAGGAGTCTTTCCCTGGACCGTCAATCATTTCACCCAGCGAAAACCTTACCATCTGGGCAAAACCCGGGCCGCCCACCCCTGGTCATTCGGCCGCTCCGGCACTCCTCTTTATTGCTGCCAGTGCGGCAAAATACAGGAACAGTTAACCGAGAAGAACAAGCTGATCATCGAACCACCCCGGGACAAAAAGCAGCCCTGCCTCTGGCGGCTACAAAAATGAGCGGCTGCAAGATAAAGATGTATTGTTAAAAAGCCCAATTGGGACCTGTTCTGATTTCTCCTGTTCTGATTTCTCCTTGACAAATTTAATATAAATTAAAATAATAGCGATATTGATTTCTTCGATCGAAAAAAAACTCAGTAAAACCACCTTTGCCTCGGAGGTGCGCATGCCCAAAGAGATCAATGATACGTTGCATTTGAATCCGGAAGATCTGGATTTTCTCCAGACAGAAAAATTTCAGGTAGACGAAAGGCTCATTTACTCCGGGCGCAAAAAAGGCGCTT
>JAWOCW010000191.1:0-24456 GCA_046483615.1 Desulfosudaceae bacterium | reverse complement strand
ATAACCGCGCCTGTTTTCTTTGACATTCCAGCCTCCATGATTCTTCTCGTTATGGGCATTATCTCAAAATATCAATCCCTATCGTTTTCATTGATTTTTGTCAAGTATCTTTACCCGGTGGTAAAAATGGCGGCTTCGAAAAGCTCCATATCTTCGTTACGCTTCATCTCTCGTCATGTCACGTACTGCTATGTACTCTCCATTTCTCGGGATTTCGCGCGCCTTAATCTTAAACTTTTCAGGCCGAATCTTTCAGACTTTTTTTGACAGTGGTCAGTATAAAACACATTTTCCTGAAAAGAAATCCGATCGTTTCTCAAGCCACATCATTATATATAAGCCGGAGGCGGCCGGCTTCAGGTAAGGGACAAAAAGGCGGAAATCTCCCCGGGAGATGAAGCTTCAGTTACCTGGTATCGGTTCACCTCCACCCCGTGATGGCGGTAATAATCCAGCAGAGGCAGAGTGCGCTGATTAAAAATTGTTATTTTTTTTTTAATCGCTGCGGGCGCGTCATCGTCCCGGTCCGCGCGATCACCGCCGGTGTTGCCGGCAATGCGTCGGCAGATCACTTCGGCTGAACCGCACAGGTAGATTACCTGACGGACAGCAACCAGATTTTCCATGAACCTGGCCTGGTCGATATGCCGGGGAAAACCGTTGAGAATCAGCAGTCGGTCATCGGTTACGCGGTTGTCACTTATAAAACAGCGGAAAATGGTTTCCGCCAGCGGTAGCCGGTCCTGTTCAAGCAGGGCTCCGCTGGTCAGCACCTCCCGGATAAAAGAGCGGTCCGCGGCCGGGATGCGGGTATGTCCCCGGGCGGCAATATCTCTGAGCTGGGCGCCGAAGTCAAAGTGCGCGCAGGACCGACCGCAAAACCCGTGTTCTTCGAAATAATTTCCCAGCGGGGTTTTGCCGCAACCGGTCGGACCGGTTAACAATAAAGCTTGATACTTCATAAGGTGAGTTTAGCTGGTTAGATCATTATTTGCAACCCCCAATTGCCTCCGCGAAGACGTCTTTTCTCTATAATTTAGTTTAATATTAGTTAGTTATTCATTCGCGCGGGCTCGAGACAGCCAACCGGATCAAGATTTGAGACAGTCCGGCCAAGGCCGGAAAACCAGGCTGGTTTGTATTTTCAGCCCATATTCCCCACATCGGAGTAAAAATCCTTGACATGGGTGGCAGAGCAAATTAATATATTGAACGAATGGCCGAACAATAAATATTCAGGATTTATCATGGGAAGAAAAAGTCTGGCTGAACAGCGGCGCCAGGAAATCATTGACGCTTTTTATCATTGTGTTAACGCCGACGGCATGGCTAACGCCTCCATTCGCAAGATCGCCCGGGAGGCCGGCCTCCAGCCCAGCATGATTCACCACTATTTTAAAGATCGGGATGAAATGATCGAGCAGATGGTGGAGGCTTTTGCCGATAACATCTTCAATGATTTCATTGCCGAAATAAAACGTTATGATGATCCGGAAACCCGTTTTTTCAAGGCTCTGGAATTCATGTACAGTCCCGGCATGATTAATGATGAATATTCCGGATTTTTTCTGGAGTGCTGCGTGGAGGCCCGGCGAAATCCCCGGGTGCGCGCCACCCTGGCGGGAACCTTTGCCCGTTTTCGCCAGACCATCATGGCCTATATGGAAGAGATGGAAATTATGGACCAGCTTTCCGTTTCGCACAAGGAAATTTACGCCTCCATGCTGATCGCTCTCCACGAGGGGCTGGAGCTGCAATGGTACATTGACCCGAAAGCGGTTTCCCTGGATAAGGCCATTGTCTTGACCAGGCAGATCATCGATCTGATGGTGACCCACACCGACCGGTTTCCCCTGGATTAACCGTATTATAATTAACAATGGTGAGAGTATTATGATTATTGGCATCATCAGAGAAATAAAGCCGAAGGAAAATCGGGTGGCCATGACGCCGGCCGGGGTGGAAATGTTCAGCCGGAAAGGGCACCGGATAGTGGTGGAAAAAGGGGCCGGCCTGGCCAGTGGTTTTGATGATCAGCAATACATATCGGCCGGCGCGGAAATTTTACCCGAACCTGATCAGGTTTTCGGCGAAGCCGAGATGATTATTCATGTCAAGGAACCCCAGGAAAGCGAATACAGCTTGCTGCGGCCGGGCCAGATTCTGTTTACCTATCTTCATCTGGCGGCCAGCGATAAGCTGACCAAAGCCCTGGTGGACAGCGGCGCGGTTTGTGTCGCCTATGAGACCATTCAGAAGGCGGATGGATCCCTGCCTCTGCTGACGCCGATGAGCGAGGTGGCCGGGCGCATGGCGGTGCAGGAGGCTGCCAAATACCTGGAGATGACCAGCGGTGGCCGGGGAGTGCTGCTGGGCGGAGTCCCCGGGGTCGATCCCGGCAATGTGCTGATCATCGGGGGTGGCGTGGTCGGTGTTAACGCCGCCAAAATGGCCTGCGGACTGGGCGCCCGGGTGACGGTCCTGGATACTGACCTGGAACGACTGCGCTACCTGGACGACGTCATGCCGCCGAACTGTTTTCTGCTCATGTCCAATCCGGCCAACATCCGGGAGCGGGTCCAGGAGGCTGATGTGGTCATTGGGGCGGTATTGCTGCCGGGCGCCCGGGCTCCTCGCCTGGTGACCAGGGACATGCTGGCCACCATGAAAAAGGGGGCCGTGCTGGTGGATGTCGCCATCGATCAGGGGGGGTGTTTTGAAACTTCCCGACCGACCACGCATGATGATCCGGTCTACCAGGTCGATGGCGTGGTTCACTATTGCGTGGCCAACATGCCGGGTGCCGTAGCCCGGACGTCAACCCACGCCCTGACCAACGCTATCCTGCCCTATGCCATGGAAATAGCCGATAAGGGCTGGACCATGGCGATGAAGGAAAATCGGGAAATACGAATGGGTGCCAATATTATTAACGGCAAGATTACCTGTCGCGGCCCGGCCACCGCTTTTGGCATGGCCTGCACCCCCATCGAGACAATGTTGTAACTCGGATTTTTGCCATAAGGAGAGAATCGTGGATTTTGAAGCCATACTGGCCCGTCTCAATTTGCAGGCGGTCTTACCCAACCTGGAAGATCTGGTCGAACTTGATCCGCGGGCGGCCGAAATCGCGGCCAGCCGTGATATCTGCGTCCGGTTTCTGGTGCGTAACGGACCCCGGGCTTATGTCAGGTTTAATCAGGGGAGCTGTCAGGTCGGGCAGGGCGATCCGTCCCGGGCCGACGTCAGCCTGTTTTTTTATTCCTGCCGTCATCTTAACCGGATGTTCGAAGGAGGGGCCAATCCTATTCCCTGGAAAGGCTTTACCCGGTTAGGCTTTTTAACGGGCGCCTTCAAGGAAATCACGGAACGCCTGGAATATTTTCTTGATCCGAACCGGGGCGATCTGGATGATCCGGCTTATCAGGATATTAACACCCGTCTGACCCTGTACACGGCCGGGCGGGCTGTTCCCATTCTGGCGCGGGGCGACGAGGCCATGCGCGCGGTAGCCGCGGGATTGCCGGAGGGATCAATAATGATGAAGATTCTCCCGGACGGCCCGGCCATGGGCATCACTTTTCGCGGCGGTACCGCTGTCATGAGCAAAGGAGAGATCGAGCACCCCCTGGCTGCCATGTACTTCAAAGACGTCGGCGTTGCCGGTGATTTGTTTAATCAGAAGTTGAATCCCTTTGCGGCCATTGCCCTGGGTGACGTCATGATACGCGGCCAGTTGCCCCTGATTGACGCCATGAATCTGATTCTGGACCGGGTGCCCTACTATCTGGCGCCCTGATGGAAACTGCCAGTTGTTGCCATTAACAAGGAGAGACATGAAAACCTATACCTATGAGCGATCCCGGGCCTTGTTTGAAAGAGCCGTGCGGGTGATTCCCTGCGGAATCTACGGCCATTTCAGTCCGGCGCCCCTGATTCCTCCCGAGGATTACCCCTTTTACGCCGAAAAGGCCGAGGGGACCCGTTTTACCGACGTGGACGGCAACGAGTTTATCGATTACATGTGCGCCTACGGTCCGATGATCCTGGGATACAACAACGAGGCGGTGGACAAAGCCGCCCGGGCTCAGCATGACAAGGGCAATTGCCTCAGCGCGCCCGCGCCGGTCATGGTTGACCTGGCTGAAAAGCTGGTGGAGACCATTACCGCGGCTGACTGGGCTTTTTTCGCCAAAAACGGCAATGACGTTACCACTTACGCCCTCATGACCGCCCGCCAGGCCACCGGCCGCAAAAAGATCATTCTCGTCAAGGGCGGTTATCACGGAGTGGCTCCCTGGACGCAGGGCTTTGGTCATCACGGTATTCTCGAAGAGGACGGCCGCCACATCATCCGCGTTCCCTGGAATGACGTGGCCGCCCTGGAAGCGGTCATCAGCCGCTACCCGGATGATATCGCCGGTTTCATGGCCACGCCCTATCATCATCCCACTTTCGCGGACAATGAGATGCCGGCTGACGGTTACTGGCAGCAGGTGGAAACCCTCTGCCGCAAAAACGGTATCGTTCTCATGGTGGATGATATCCGCTGCGGCTTCCGGCTGGATATCCGGGGGTCACACCGGTATTTCGGATTTACGCCGGACCTGGTCTGCTTTTGCAAGGCCATTGCCAACGGCTATCCCATTTCCGCTCTGGTCGGCGCTGACGCCCTGAAAAACGAGGCGGCCAAGGTCTTTTACACCGGCAGTTACTGGTTTTCGGCGGTGCCCATGGCCGCCGCCCTGGCGACTATTGAGGAGTTACGGCGGGTTGACGCCGTGGCCGCCATGCTTTCCTACGGGGAAAGGCTCCGGGACGGCCTGGTGGCCGCCGCCGGTAAGCACGGTTTTAACCTGAAGGTAACGGGACATCCCTCCATGCCTTACCTGCGCCTGACGGATGATCCCTCCCTGATGCTTCATCAGAAATGGTGCGCCGAGTGCACCCGGCGGGGAGCCTTTTTCACGTCCCATCACAACTGGTTCGTGTCAGCGGCCCACACCGACCAGGACCTGGAGTTGACCCTGCAGATCGCTGATGACGCCTTCGCGGACGTCGCGGCAACTACCTAAGCAAACGGAGGTAACAATATGGCCTTATCACAGGAAGAACTGAACCATCTCAAGGAAAAGGCCCGCCAGTTAAGAAAAGACATTGTGGACATTACCGGCTGGTCCGGCGGCGCCCACATCGGCGGCGGGTTGTCAGTGGCGGACATTCTGGTCATTCTTTATTATCATTATCTGAATATCGATCCCGGCAATCCGGACTGGGAGGATCGGGACCGGCTGATCCTGAGCAAGGGGCACGCCGGGGTGGCCTATGCCCCCATCCTGGCCCGAAAAGGTTATTTTGATTTTGAGCTGCTGAAAACCTTCAATAAATTCAAATCACCCTTTGGCATGCACCTGGACGGCATGAAAGTCAAGGGGGTGGATGCTTCCACCGGCTCCCTGGGGCACGGCCTGTCCATGGGGGTGGGCCTGGCCCTGGGCGCCCGCCTGCAGAAAAAAGAGTGGTACACCTATTGTATCCTCGGGGACGGCGAATGCAACGAAGGTTCGGTCTGGGAGGCGGCCATGGCCGCCAGCCACTACAAACTGACCAACCTGGTGACTTTTGTCGATAAAAACAAAATGATGATCGACGGCCGGACCGAGGAGGTCATGGACCTGGAGCCTTTTGCCGACAAGTGGCGGGCTTTCGGGTTCAGCGTCCAGGAGGTCGACGGCCACGATTTTTCTGCCCTGGCCGAAGCCATTGATTTCGCCCGGTCGACCACCACCGGGCCGGTGGTTATTATCGCCGATACCGTCAAGGGCAAAGGCGTGGATTTCATGGAAGACAACGTCAAATGGCATTACGGGGGGCTTGATTCGGAACTGATGGAGCAGGCCCGCGCCTCCATAGATAAAAGTTAGGGGAACAATCTTGATGGCTTCGTAAAAAGTCCAAATGCCGCAAGTCGGCCGGCTTCGTTGCAGCGTTTTTCTCGTCATGTCACGTACTGCTAAGTATGATCCATTCCTCGAAAAACGCTGCGCCTTTATCTTGAACTTTTTACTTTGCCATCCCAAAAATGACTTTTTACAAAATCTTCAACATTAAAAATCGTTGTCCACAGGAGTCAATCATGAGTGAAGGCATAACCTGGACAGTTTATGACGCGGATTCCATGACCCAGGCCGATATCTACGGCCAGGTCTTGTGTGATCTGGGCAATATTCATCCCGAAATCGTGGCGCTTTCGGCCGACCTGGCCAAGTCCACCAAGATCGGTCGCTTTCAGGACCATTATCCGGAGCGTTTTTTCAACGTCGGTATTGCCGAGCAGAACCTGTTCGGAGTGGCGGCCGGCCTGGCCAAATCCGGTTTGCTGCCGTTCGTGTCGACCATGGCGGCCTTTACCTCCATGCGGGCGGCCGAACAGGTCCGGACCGATATCTGTTACCAGAACCTGGACGTCAAAATGATCGCCACCCACGGCGGCGCTTCTTTCGGGCAGGCCGGCACCACCCATCACTGCACCGAAGACGTCGCCATCATGCGTTCGTTCGCCAACATGACCGTCATAGTTCCAGCCGACGGCATAGAAACGGCCAACGCCGTCAAGCAGTGCGTGGATTACCCGGGACCGGTCTATATCCGTATCGGCCGCGGCTTCGAGCCCCGTCACTACCAGGATGAAGACTATGGTTTCCAGATCGGTCAAGCCGTGGAATTATCCGGCGGCACGGACATTACCCTGATCTGCTGCGGCATTACCGTTTTTCACGCCATGGAAGCGGCCCGCGTTCTCGAGGCGGACGACGGTCTTTCCGTGCGGGTGTTGAACATGCATACCATCAAGCCCCTGGATGAGGAGGCCGTCATGAAGGCCGTCACGGAGACCCGGCGGGTGGTGGTCTTTGAAGAGCACAATGTTATCGGCGGGCTGGGCAGCGCCGTGGCTGACGTGGTGGCCGCCAGCGGCAAGGGCTGCGCCTTTAAAAAGGTCGGCATCCCGGACTGCTATTGCGAGGTGGGCTACCCCGAAGACCTGTATACCCACTATCGCCTGGACACGGACGGCATCCTGACCACCGTGCGGGAAGTCATGAACCTGGAGTTTGAAGAAGACGAAGACTGGGAAGACGAGGTTTAATATGGCAACCACAGAAGAGTTGATGGCGTCCCGGATTTTTTTGCGGGCGGTGCTGCCCGTCATGAAAGTGCTGCTCGAGGAGCAGCCGAAACTGGCTGCAAAATTCGCCGGGGTGGACGCCCGGATCCAGTTTGTCGCCCGGGACGAGGCCGGCGATGTCGGCGCCTGCCTGGTCTTTGACCAGGGTGATTTCCGGGTGGAGCAGGGGGTGAGCGAAGAGGCCGACCTGACCTTTTCCTTTCGCTCGGTGGCGGCCATGAACGCCATGTTCGCCGGCAAACCGGCCCTGCCGTGGATCAAGGGGATTTACCGGGTGCGGCTGCTGGCCAAAGTCATGAGCCTGCTGCTGGCCCTGAAGCTTCTCATGCCGGACAACCGGCCCCAAGACCCGGAGAAAAGGCGTCTCAAGGTTAAAATGACCTTTTACATGATTACCACCGCCCTGTCCCAGCTCAACAAGGGGGGCGACCCGGACATGACCGCCTGGACCGCCAAGCAGCCGGAGCGAATTTACCAGATCACGGTGGACGACGATATCGCCGCCTACCTCCGCGTCAAGGCCGGTAAATCAAAAGCCGGCCGCGGCACTTACGCCAAGCGCCGGCCGTTTGTGCACATGAAGTTCAACGGCGTGGAGGGGGCCATGCCGGTGGTGCTGAACGAGGTGGACATGGTTTCCGCCATCAAAAACGAATACCTGTCCGTGGACGGACCGCCGGAGTACAGCCGGGATGTCGGCGACTTCATGATGAAGATCCAGGACCTGATTACCTGATGGTTTCCGGATAGTTATCCTTCCTGGGGGGAGGGGATGAAGGCGGATGACCTGGTTTTTTTGATATATTCCTTGACGCCTTTGACGATGCCTTCACATATCCGGTCCTGGTATTTTTCATCGGTCAGTCGACGGCATTCCCGGCTGTTGCTGATAAATCCCGCCTCAATAAGGATGGAGGGCATCTGGGCGCCCAGCAGAACATAAAAAGGAGCCTGCTTGACGCCCTTGTTCTTTATCCGGCTGTAATGCTGTTCCAGGTGGCCGCATACCGATTCCTGGACCGAGCCGGCCAGCCGGCTGGATTCGCTGATCTTGGTGTTCTGCATCAGAGAACTTAAAATGGCCTGAAGGTCGCTGATGTTTTTGCGCGAAGTGTTGTTCTCCCTGGCCGCCACCCGCATGGCATCCTCATCCGTGGCCAGGTTCAAAATGTAGGTTTCAATGCCATGGGCGTCGCGCGTCATGCAGGCGTTGGTGTGGAGGGAGATGAACAGGTCCGCGTTTTTCGTGTTGGCGATGGCGGTGCGTTCCTCCAGTGTCAGGAATGTGTCGTTTTCGCGGGTCAGGATCACTTCACAGCCTATTTCCCGGCGGATTCGCGAGGCCAGTTTGGTGGCCATTTCCAGGACCAGCTTTTTTTCATGAATTCCTTTTAAATAACCGGGAGCACCGCCATCACGGCCGCCGTGGCCCGGATCAATGACAATGCGACGGACATTCAGTCCCAGTTGGGCCGCCAGCGAGGTTTGTTCTTCTTCGGTCGGAATTTCTTCCGGCCCGACTTCTTCGGCCACTTCAAATTTCCGGTCCTGGCCACTGACGTCAATGACAATCCGGAAGGGATCACGCAGGGAAAAAATTTTATAATCGTTAAATGACTTGATGTCCACCACCACCCGAACGGCATCCGGCTGATATTGTCCGGCCCGGACATCCTTAAGCAGGTTGTCGTCGATAACTATTTTACGAGTGAGGGTCTGGTGCAGCCGGCTCTCTTCTAAATCCACGTACAGCCGCCGGGGTTTGTTGTTGGCCTTGTCTTCCTTGAGGATATTGTGGGTGTATTTAGTCTGGTGGCTGGCGTCGATGACTACCCGGGTGTAACTGGGGTTGGACCAGAAGCGCAGATCTTCCACAATGGCGGGACCATCAGTGGCCTCATCCCGGTCCGGGGCCGCGGCCGCCGGAGCGGATCGGGCGATGGCCTGACCGACGGGGTCGTCAGGCTGGTTCGGGGTCGGTTCAGAGTCAGTTTCCGGCTCAGTTTCCGGCTCAGTTTCCGGGTTAGTTTCCGGGGCAGTTTCAGTCTCAGTCCGGCCGTCCGAGCGGATAGCGTTTAATTCGGCCACGGCTTTATCCCGGTAATCGCTTTCGGGATAGTTGTTGATTATTTTTTCAAACAGGCTGATGCCCGTCTCCTGATCAGCCTTCTTATAAGAATAGCGGTAAAGATCGCAATTAAGTCTGGCCGCCTCGAATAATGCCGCCGCCGCCCATTTCCCCTCGGGATCATATTCATGGACGTCTTTATATTTGGCGATGCAGTCTTTCCAGTAACTGCGGTACTTTTTCCGGCGGGAGCTTTCGCGGAGGCTTTTCTGGCTGGCCTCGGCGGCAAAAAACTTCATTTTGGCCTTGCCGTCGGTTTTTCTCCGGATAGTGCGGACTCGGTCCGGTTCCTGGCCGGTAATCTCTTTTATAAGGTCGGCCGCCTTGGTGCTGTAAGCGCTGTCCGGAAAATTCCAGACCACCTGTTTCAGAAGATCGACGGCCCGGCGCTTATCCCGGGACAGGCCGGACCGCTGGGAAAGTTCGTGATACATCAAGCCCGCTTTATACAAACCGGCCGAAGCCCATCTGCCCGAAGGATCCTGAGAATAGACCCCCAGGTAGCCGTCAATGCATTTTTTCCAACTGGCGCGGTATTGTTGTTGCCCGGGATGATCTTTTAATTCCTGGTAGCAGTTTTCCGCTTCAAAAAAACGGTTTTTGATGTTGCCGCTGTACGAGGCGCAGGAGACCATCGCCACGGCCACGCAAAATCCGAATATGAGCAGGGAAATGCGGCTTTCTTTGGTCACGGCCGACCTCCCGATATATTTTCCGCCTTCTTTTTCAGGTCGTCCAAATAGTTCAAGGCTTCCAGCGGGGTCAGGCGGGTTGTGTCCAGGTTCAGGATGCGGTCAACCAGAACGCTGTCCCGGGAGTCAAAAAAAGACATCTGCACCGGCCCCGGGTTTGGTCGCTGCGACTGAGTCGACTCGCGTTCAAAGGAGTAATTGCCCTGTTCAATATCATACAAAATTTCCTTGGCCCTTGAAATTACTTCGGCCGGTATGCCGGCCAGCCGGGCCACCTGGATGCCATAGCTGCGGGCGGTGCTGCCGGCGACCAGTTTGCGCAGAAAAATGATCTCTTCGTTCCACTCCTTGACGGCAATATGGAAGTTCTGGACCCGCTGCTTTAAGCCGGCCAGTTCCGTTAATTCGTGATAGTGGGTGGCAAACAGGGTCTTGACGCCCCGGCCGGCCAGGTCATGCAGATGCTCGGCTACCGCCCAGGCTATACTCAGTCCGTCATAAGTGCTGGTTCCTCGTCCGATCTCATCGATGACCACCAGGCTGTCGGGGGTGGCATTGTTGATAATGTTGGCGGTTTCCTCCATCTCCACCATAAAGGTACTCTGCCCGGCGGCCAGGTTGTCCAGCGCCCCGACCCGGGTGAAAATCCGGTCGATGATGCCGGTAGACGCTTTTCTGGCCGGCACGAACGAACCCATCTGGGCCATGACCGAGAATAGAGCCACCTGCCGCAGCACCGTGGATTTGCCGGCCATGTTGGGACCGGTTATGATCAGCACCTGGTTGGCGGTATTGTCCAGGCTGATCGAGTTGGGAACATAGCGCTCATTGGTAAGCATTCTCTCGACCACCGGATGGCGGCCTTCTTCGATATCAATCCCCTCCCCGGGCACAATCTCCGGTCGCGTGTAATCGTTGGACTCGGCGATTTCGGCCAGGTTGGTCAGAAGGTCGACCTTGGCGATAAAAGCGGCGGCGGTGTAAATCAATTCGCTTTTTTCCACCACTTGACGGCGGATATCGTTGAAAATTTCCGTTTCCAGGGTGATGCGCTGGTCCTCGGCGTTCAGGGCCTTGGCTTCAAAGTCTTTTAATTCATCGGTAATATACCGCTCGGCGTTAACCAGGGTCTGCTTCCGGACATAATGGGCGGGAACGTCCGCCGACCGCGCTTTGGGTACTTCCAGGAAATAACCGAATACTTTATTGTAGCGGACTTTAAGGGAGTTGATGCCGGTGTTTTCTTTTTCGCGGGTCTCCAGCCGGGCCAGCCAGGATTTGCTGTTGCGGCTGATCTCAATCAGTTCCGCCAGCTGGGAGTGGTAGTCCGGTTTGATCAGACCACCATCGCTTATGGTCGGCGGGGCGTCCTCCCGGATGGCACTGGTCAGCAGATCCGCCAGAGCGTTCAGTCCGGCCAGGTCTTTTTCGGAAAGATGAGCGTCAACCGCGAAAATGGGGGAGGCGAAAACGGTCAGTTCGGCGTGGATACAGGGCAGGGCTTGCAAAGAGCGCGACAAAGCGAGCAGGTCCCGGGCGTTGACCTTGCCCATGACCGTTTTACTGGCCAGTCTTTCCAGATCATAAACGGATTTGAGCTCTTCCCGAAGCCGTCGCCGCGCGCCCGCGTCAGCTACCGCTTCGGCTACCGCTTCCTGTCGGCCGCGGATAGCCTCGGCTTCCAGGAGCGGATAATGCATCCATTGGCGCAGCAGGCGGCTGCCCATGGCGGTGACACAGTGATCCATCACCGCCAGCAGGGTGCCCTGGCGGGTGCCGCTGCGCAGGTTGGCGGTTAATTCCAGGTTGCGGCAGCTCATGTCGTCGATAAACAGGAATTTGTCGATATGATAAACATCGATGCCCGTAAAATGGACAATTTCCTGCTTCTGGGTTTCGCGGACATAATTGAGCAGCGCCCCGGCGGCGCTGATGCCGGCGGTCATGCCGCCGCAGCCGAATCCTTCCAGGGAGCGGGTCTGGAATTGCCGGGTGAGAAGGTCCCGGGCGTGGTCGGCCGCGAAGTCATGGTCACTTAAAAAAGTAATGGTTTTTTCAGCAAAAAGGTCCGTCAACGGGGATAATAGCTCGTCATTCGACGATGATTCCGGCATGACCAATTCACTGGGAGAAATCCGGAGCAGTTCGTCGCGAACCGCCCGCCCGTTCTGAGACTGGGACAACCGGAAAGTCCCGGTGGAAATGTCAATAAAGGCAAACCCGAGAGCCTTGCCGTGGCGGGCCACCGCCAGCACGTAATTGTTAAGGCCCTGGTCGAGCAGTTCGTTGTCAAGCACCATGCCGGGAGTGACCACCCGGACCACGTCACGCTTGACCAGCCCTTTGGCCGCGGCCGGGTCTTCAGTCTGGTCGCAGACCGCCACTTTGTATCCGCCCGCGATCAGGCGGCCGATATAGGTGTCGGCGGCTTTGGCCGGGACGCCGCACATGGGGACCGGAGTGTCATCGTTCTTGTTGCGGGAGGTCAGGGCGATTTCAAGAACGGCGGAAGCGGTTTCAGCGTCCTCAAAAAACATCTCGTAAAAATCACCCATCCGGTAAAAAAGGATAGCGTCCCCATACTGCTGCTTGATGGAGAGGTACTGCTGGATCATGGGGGTCGCTTTCACGGAACCCATATTAGCGAACGCCTGTTTGTTTCGGGTTGCGACCATCTTGACGAACCGTCCGGCCGGCATTGGCCAACCCGGATGTTTCCAGAAACATTCCGGCTAACCGGTGGTGTCCTTGTCCTCAACCTGGTTGTCATCCTGGTTTTGAGCCGGTTCCGGTTCTCTTGGCTGGGAAACACTGCTGCTCAGGGAAAGGACTTCATTCTCCAGCCGCTTGTTCTCTTCTTTGCAGGAATTAAGCAGGTTGTTGAGTTCCTTGATGGTTTTCCTGTTCTTGAATTTTCCCGTCAGCGTGGAAAGATAAACCAACAGGCAGCCCAGGATAAAGAATCCGGCCAGCATGGCCACATTCGGAAGCTCGGGAGTGCGATATTCAACCAGGCCGAGATTAAAGCCAAAGGAGTGATTGATGAAAAGAATATCGCGATTCTGATATCCCAGCAGCGCAATCAGCAGCAGAACGATGACAAACAACCCGAATTTGATTTTTTTCATGCCTGTCTCTCCTTGCGTATTTAAAAAAAAAGATTCTGATCCGGCTCTAGCCGGAATATTTACTACCATATTGAATTTTCAATCAATCATCAACCTTTTTCGGCGCTTCCCGCTATTATTCAAGGGGTGAAAATAAAAGCCGGTTTCATCTTTTCAGGACACTGCCGCAGGAAGTACTTGTCGGTCATGCCGGATATAAAATCGCGGACTATCTCGGAAGTGCCGTGATGGTTGATGTAATCATCGGACATGTCTTCCAGGAACCGGGTGAAAATTACTGAAGAGCGGTTGTCGGTTTCAATGTCCTCGGTATACCGTTCAAACAGCAGCTGAAAAAGCTGGCGGATGCTGGACGAGGCGGCCTTGATTTTTCTGTTCATGTAAATCGCCTCGTAATTAAAGGTTTTCAGGCGTCGCAGGGCCTCGGAAACTTCCTGGCTGAAAGCGATGTGGTCCTTGTCCAGGCTGTTTTTTACAATATCCGTGACCAGGCTGTAAATAATTTTGCCGTTGGTGTCTCCCAGCACCGCCACGCTTTTGTCCGGCAGATCCGTCCTGGAAATGAGGTTCAAGCGGATGGCATCTTCAATGTCGCGTCCGATATAACTGATGGTATCGGCGAATCGGACCACGCATCCTTCCAGGGTCATCGGCATCAGCCGGGTTTCCGGCAGCCGTTTTTTGGAGGCGATTTCTTCGGCCAGGGTTGTGAATGTTTTTCCCCGCCGGGGAAGCAGGTCACGGGTGTGAATCTCGCCGTCGTGACAGAGAATACCGTCCAGAGTCTGCAGGCAGAGGTTGCAGCCCCGGCCCTTGCGTTCCACCGTATCGAGGAAATGGACGCTCTGGACATTATGAAGATAATGGCCGATACCGGCCTGCCGGCACAGTTCGGACAGATAGTTTTCGCCTTCGTGGCCAAAGGGAGCGTGCCCGATATCGTGGCCCAGGGCGATGGCTTCGATCAGATCCTCGTTTAACCGCAGCATGCGACCGATGGTCCGGGCCACCCGGGAAACCAGCTGCACGTGGAGCACCCGGTGGGTGATATGATCGTTTTCAACCAGGTAGAATACCTGGGTTTTGTCAATGTAGCGGGTGTAGGCCAGGGAGTGCAGAATCCGGTCCACATCCACCCCGAAGGGCTGCCGGTAATCGCTCGCCAGCAGGGGCTCTTCTTTTTTGCGGAGAGCCCGGGAGTCCCGCTCGGCCTCCGGAGACAGCACCGAGGCTTCCCGTTCCTGGAGCAGTTTTTTGATATGGTTTAAAAATTCGTTCACGGGTAAATCCGGGTCAGGGTTTTGGAACTTCAATCGTCTTTTTCCGGGAGAAACCGCCGGCTGCCGCGCTGCTCATCAACCGGGTTCACAAACCGGGGTCGCAGTCGTAGGCTATCGTGTTTTTGCCCCGGGCCTTGGCCTGGTAAAGCGCCTGGTCGGCGCGGTCCACCAGCGAATCAACGGATTCGGAGGGGCGGTAGCCGGCCACGCCGAAGGAGGCCGTTATTTTGAGGGTCTCGGAAATTTCCGGAAACTTCAGGTCGCGGACCATATTCAGCAGGCGTTGGATACAGTCGGGGTTGCCGTCCCGGCATTCAAAATTGACAAAAATGATAAAAAATTCTTCCCCGCCGTAACGGGTGACGTAATCTTCATCGCGGGTGTTTTCCTTGAGGACCCGGGCGAATTCCTTGAGCACGGTGTCTCCGGCCAGATGCCCGTAGGTGTCGTTGACGGTTTTGAAATCATCCAGGTCGATCATGCAGACGGCGAAAGACAGACCGGTCCGGTCGGCGAAAGCCTTTTCCCGGTCCAGGCTGGCAAAGCCTTCCCGGCGGTTATAAAGATTGGTCAGGCTGTCATGGGTGGCCAGCCGCTTGACTTTGCGTCGCAAGTTGGCGATATAATCGGCTACCACCGACATCCACAATAAGGCCACCAGGAGAATGAAGCTTCGCAGTAATTCCAGGTTGACGGACACCGCCGCGGGGTCATGCCGGAGCAGCAGCATCATGGCCGCCATGTAAAGAGCTATGGTTACCGCCGCCAGGAAAAAAAATTCCCGCAGCCGGAGCCGGAACGTGCCGAAAACAAAAATCAGGATATATACCACCAGGTTGACGCCGCGCACGTTACTGGATGAAAAATAGGCCACGACGGTCATAAAGACGATGCCCACCAGAAGCTGCGGTATGGTCAGGCTGGGATCCTTGAATTTTTTGTTGATGCCGGTCAGAAACATCAGGTAGATGACGGCGTTGGTTGCCAGCAGCAAAAAGGCAATGAGCGTCATCCCCGGCAGATCAATCTCGCGCATGAACCCGGAAGACTGGGTCAGAAACAGCATGGCCAGCAGGACCAGGTAACCGGAAACCGCCAGGGCGAATCTTCTGATACGCAAAGCCTGGTGACTGTCATCGGTTAAAAACAATCTGGACAGATCGCTCATCATGCTTTCTTTTAAGCTGATAATTAGTTTCCATCCATAAATGGCCTTTTTCCGCAATCTCTACGTCAAACTGCGGGGTTGCTTGTGCGGCGTGCGTCCAGTACGCCTCCTCGCAACCCCCTGTTTTCCTCGACCTTGGGAAAAAATTCACATTTCTGGATTGGAAACACCAGATGGTGCCATCCACGTGAAATGGATGGACACTAATTAAGAATCTGACGGCCTCGTCCTTCACTCCCGGATGGTGGTCCGGGAGTGAAGGACGCGCCGGGGCGGGCCTTCTGTCAGACGGCAGACGGTCAGTCGCACAATTCAAACAAACCCGCGGCGCCCATGCCGCCGCCGATACACATGGACTCCACCCCGTACTTGACGCCTTTGGCCTGCATGTTGGCCAGCAGGGTGGCGCAGAGCTTGGCGCCGGTGCATCCCAGGGGATGCCCCAGGGCAATAGCCCCGCCGTGAATGTTGATCCGGTCCATGTACTTTTCCAGGCCCAGTTCCCGAATGCAGTACAGGGCCTGGGAGGCAAAGGCTTCATTGATTTCCCAGAGTCCGATATCGTCGATCGTCAAGCCGGCCTTGTCAAGCAGCTTGGGAATGGCATAGCGGGGGCCGACGCCCATTTCATCCGGTTCACAGCCGACGGTCGTGTACAACTTGATTTTGGCGACGGGCTTCAACCCCAGTTCTTTAACCATGTCTTCGTTCATAATCACTGAAACGGCCGCGCCGTCGGTTGTCTGCGAAGAGTTGCCGGCCGTTACCGAGCCGTTGGCGGCGAAGGCCGGACGAAGCTTGCCCAGGCCTTCCACGGTGGTCGATTCCCTTATGCCGTCGTCAAAGTCTTGGAGGAAGGTTTCTTTTTTATAGGTGCCGTCGGCCTGTTGAACGAATTTGGTGGCCGGGGTGGGCACGATTTCCGTGTAGAGTTTTTCGGCCTTGGCCTTGGAGGCTTTCATCTGGGAGTTGTAGGCGAATTCATCCTGCATTTCCCGGGTGATACCGTAGCGGTTGGCCACGTTTTCAGCGGTGATGCCCATGGAGGTATACATGTCAGCGTGCTCGATGGTCCATTCCGGATGGGGCCGGGGATTGTTACCGCCCATGGGGACGTAAGTCATGGATTCAATTCCGCCGCCGATGGTGACGTCCGACCAGCCGGACATGACCCGCAGTGCCGCCAGGGCGATGGCTTCCAGCCCGGACGAGCAGAAACGGTTGACGGTGGCGCCGGATACCTCAATGGGAAAACCGGCCATCTGGCCGGCAATGCGGCCGATATTCAGGCCCTGCTCCGCCTCGGGAAAGGAACAGCCGATCATGAGATCGTCCACGGCCTTCTTTTCCAGGCCGGTGGTTTTTTCCATGGCGGCGTTCAGTATAAATGACAAAAGATCCTCGGGGCGGGTGTCTTTAAGCGCGCCCCGTCTGTTTTTGCAGCCGGGTGTTCTGACCGATGTGACAATATATGCGTCTCTCATTCTGTTTCCTCCTTCAATAGAGATAACGGCTATTTAAAAAAGCCCGGTTTTCGCGTGGCCGCTCCCCGTTGAGGGTCGGCGCCTTTGAGCCCGGGTTCTCGTTCCGCCGTCTTAAAAAGCTCTTTTTAACGTTTATAGATCTGGGCCTGCTCCTTAATTCCGGAGTGGCTTGCCTGTTTTGAGCATGTGGTCGATCCTGGCCATGGTTTTTTCCTGTTTGAGAAAATCAAGGAAAGCTTGCCGTTCCAGGTTGATGACGGTCTGTTCATCCACCTCGCTGTAGGTTCTGGCATAGCCGCCGCCGATGACAAAGGCGATGCGCCTGGCCAGGAAGGCGTCGTATTCGCTGACATAACCGCCGCTTTCCATGTTGAATATTTCGGCGTTGACCATGCCCCAGGCCGCTTCGCCCACGACTTTGAGCGGTTTTCGGCGGGGCCTGGCATAGCCGTCGGAAACCATGCGCAGAACTTCTTTCTTGGCTTCACCGATGAGATGGTCGCGGTTGAACACGATGCGGTCGTTGGGGCCCAGAAAGCCGTTGGCCCGGGCTTCGGCCGCGGACATGGACACCTTGGCCATGGCGATATTCATGAAAGTGGGGATGAAAAATTTGGATATGTCGGCGTCCTTGACCGGCGCCGGAATGCCGCTGATCATTTTTTTCCACAGGTTCATGCAGCCGGTGCCGGCCGGCAGAACGCCCACCCCGATTTCCACCAGGCCCATGAACAGTTCGGCGTGAGCGACGATCCGGTCCGCGCCCAGGCAGATCTCACAGCCGCCGCCCAGGGTCATGCCGTAAGGCGCCGCCACCACCGGAAAATGGGAGTAGCGTTCCTTCTGGACCGCGTCCTGGAGCGAGGCGATCATGTCGTTGATGGCGTCGAACTGGTCGGCCTCCACCGCGGTTTTGATCTCCTTCAAGTCCGCCCCGGCTGAAAAGGCCCCGGGCATGCCGCCGGCCTGGTTGCCGATAACCAGGCCCACCCCGTTTTCATCCACGTAATCCAGGGTTTCATGAAGAAAGCTGATCAGTTCGGTATTCAGGGCGTTCATCTTGGTGTGAAATTCGCAGCAGAAGACGCCGTCGCCGAGATCTATCAGGGAAGCGGAACCGCAGCTTTTGACCTCTTTGCCCATGCCCTTGAGAATTTCCAGGGAGACGGCCTCTTCGCTGACGGCCATTTTTTTATAATCACCGCTCTGGAAATCATAAAACCAGGTTTCGCCGTCGATGGTTTTATAAAAGGTCTGGTTGCCGTCGGCCAGCATTTTCTTGACCTTTTCCGGCACGGCCAGGCCGTCTTTTTCCATTCTGGCCACCGAATCGGCCACGCCGATGGCGTCCCAGGTCTCGAACGGACCCATCTCAAAATTATAGCCCCATTTCATGGCGTTGTCGATTTCCACGATGGTATCGGAAATTTCCGGCACCCGGTTGGCGGCGTAAATCAGGCCGTGGGCGGTAACTAGCCAGGCGTACCGGGCGCCCTTGTCGTCGCCGTAGAGAACGGTTTTGATTTTTTCCGGCAGGCTGGATTGTTTTTTGGCTTCCGCCAGGCAGGGGAATTCAGCGGCCCCGTATTCTTCATATTCCAGGGTTTCGGGGTTGATGGCCTTGCGGATGATTTTGCCTTCCGGGCTTTTTTCGGTTTTGTAAAAACCGGCCTTGACTTTTTTGCCCAGCAGGTTGTTTTCGATCATTTTGGACACAAACTCCGGCACGATAAAATCTTCCCGGGCTTCGTCGTCGGTGACCAGGTCATAGGTGTTCTTGGCCACGTGTCCCATGGTGTCCAGTCCCACCAGGTCGGTGGTTTTGAACATGGCGGTCTTGGGGCGCCCCAGAACGGAACCGAACAGCGCGTCGGCTTCCGAGATGGTCAGACCCATTTCCATCATCAACTGCATGGCTTTGACTATGCCCTGAACGCCGATGCGGTTGCCGATGAAGTTGGGGGTGTCCTTGGCCCAGACAATGCCCTTGCCCAGTCGTTTTTCGCCGAAATCAGCCATGAAATCCAAGACTTCCGGCAAAGTCTGCTCGCCCCGGATAATTTCCAGAAGATGCATGTAGCGGACCGGGTTGAAAAAATGGGTTCCCAGGAAATGTTCGCGGAAATCCTGGCTCCGGCCCTCGGACATGTCTTTCAAGGGGATACCGGAAGTATTGGAGGAGACGATGCTGCCGGGTTTGCGGACCGGCTCGATGCGGGCGAAAAGATCCTGCTTGATCTTCAGGTTTTCCACGACCACCTCGACAATCCAGTCGCAGTCGGCCAGTTTGTCAAAATCGTCTTCCAGGTTGCCGATGGAGATAAGGGCGGCGTCATCCTTGTGCATCAGGGCCGCCGGGCTGGACATCAGAATGGTGTCAAAGCCCTGTTTGGCAATACGGTTTCTGGCGGCCGGGTCGTTTTTTTCTTCGTCCTTCAAGTCAAAGGGAACGATATCCAGCAGCAGGGTTTCAACTCCCGCGCTGGCCAGCAGCGCGGCAATGCCGCCGCCCATAACGCCGGAGCCGATTACGGCGGGTTTCTTAATCCTTCTGTTCATAACTTTTCCTCCTGGTAATGCAATTTATTAATTATAATTTTTGACCTCGCAAAAAAACACGTTCGGGGCGCCATAAATTTTGTGCTTGAGGTGCCCTGAGCCGGTGTTAGTTTACCTGGTCTTCCTGACATTGGCCGGTATCCGTAAAAAATGTTGCCAGCCGGTATTGCCTTCAGCCCGTCCTTATGCCTGACCTGAAATCCGGTCTGAAGTTCGGCTGGGAGTGAAAAGACCGGAATTCTCACTGAAAGCATAATCTTTTAAAATACACCAATTGTCTTTATATTTCAATAAAATTATTGACGCCTTCACCACAAAATGATATAAAATAAAATTTTCCAGGTTCCTGGGAGGAGTGGCCGAGTGGTTTAAGGCGGCGGTCTTGAAAACCGTTGAGCGAAAGCTCCGTGGGTTCGAATCCTACCTCCTCCGCCAGGAGCAATCGACAGGAAAAACGGTTCTGAGGCACACGGAGAGATGGCCGAGCTGGCTGAAGGCGCTCGCCTGCTAAGCGAGTGTGGGGCGAAAGTTCCACCGAGGGTTCGAATCCCTCTCTCTCCGCCATTTTCAGTCCTGGCCGTTAATCCTTTTTCCCAGCCGGGCGGCTCCGAATGACAGGGAAAATAAAGTCGCCCAAAGCGACAACCCGACCACGCCCGCGAAAGCCCCCCCCCGCCCAGATCCAATCTCCCCGGTCAAGGGTACGGTTGTTAATCTCCGCCATGAACAATTGAAAGGTCGGTCCCGCTTCCAGGGCGATGACGGCCAGCACGTACAGGGCGCTGACGGCCATGAACACGAAACCGCCGAAGCTGGTCACGGCCTGGGCCGGATTTTCCGAGGAAAAATCCGGATAAGCCGCGCCGAGGCCGATGCCCATGGCCACGATGGCCGGTATCAGCAGCAGCATGGTCGCCAGGGACAGGGTCATCATGAAGGGGGTTACCCCCAGGAACAGGTTGGTGATGACGATCAGCAGCATGGTCAGGCCGAATAATGGTATCAGGTAAACCATAAATTTGATCCGCAGAAAGGCCGCTTTGGAGATGGGCGCGCAGGAAGTAATCCAGAAGGCTCCCTTTTCCATGCTGACGGCGGGAAAGGCGAACCGGGCGGTGATGGCGATGAGCACAAAGGCGGCCAGGCCCATGTTCAGAAAGGCCAGCAGGTTTTGCAGGTAAATGGTCTTGATGGGGGCTTTCTCCAGCGGCAGTACTTTGAAGTTGTAAAGGTAGATGATGATCAGGGCCAGGATCAGAAATATCTGCGACCACTGGGTCTGGTCCCGGACAAACACCTTGATTTCTTTGACGACATAGGCTCGCGTCGGTCCGGGCAGTAAAAACAGGGGTGAGCCGCGGCGCTGCCGGAAAGGCCGCCGCCGGGCCAGGGTGGGGCCGCCGGAGGTCTTGGAAAATCCGGAAAAATAAACCCGGTCAGCCAGGATCAACATGATCAAAATTACCGCGGCGGTAAAGGTAAAAGAAATAGCTCCGTTCAGCAGGCAGCCACCGGTATCCCTGATTATGGCGGCCTGCACGCAATCAAAGGCCCAGGTGCTGGGAAGCCAAGGGGCAGAAGGCGTTTGCAGCGAGTTTAAGTAAATCAGGGTAGTGTCGAACATTTCCGGGTCAACCAGTCGTTCCGGCCGGATCATGCGGAAAGCCAGGTAAAGAAGAATGAACAGCGTAAAACCCAGAAAGACAAAGATTGTTTTCAGCCGGGAGGCGGATATCAGGTTGACGATCAGGGCGATGACCAGGGCGCTTAAGGCGGAAGCGGTCAGGACCAAAAAGACCAGGCTGAATCCCACGGCCGGAAAATAGAGCGGGCCGGTATCATAGACCAGGCCGTAAGATAAAAATACCGGCAGGACAAAAACCACCACCATCCAGGCGCTGTCGGCCGTGCTTTCCAGCCAGCGGGCCAGGAAAATAAGCCGGGCCGGTACCGGCGTGGAGTGGACCAGGTCCAGGTCGCGGGAAAGGTAAAGTTTGGACAAACTGGTGATGATGCTGCTGAATATAAGCAGGGCCAGGATAACCACAAAGATGGTGGATAAGAGCTTGTAAGCCAGAATATCGCCCAGCTGTTCAATGGATTCCAGATAGGTCAAAACTTGCCAGGCGGCCGCGAACAGGCCCGCCCACAGGGCCGCGCCGATGCCGCCGAACAGGAGCAGGCGGGTCTTGCCGGATTTAAGAAGGCTGTTTTTAAAAGATAGCACCCGGGGATAGAGAAGGGTGATGACAGCTGTCCGCATTATGACCCCGATGTTAATTTACAAAGCCCTCAATCCATCATTGTCCGACCGATTCTTTTATCCCGGTTCAGGTCGAAATTCATTGGCTCGGGATGGGGGGGGCTTGATTTTTAAATTCTAAAATGATATTATATTAATAATCTCAAACAGACAAGACCAGCACCCCCAAAAAACCGGACCAGCCCGGATACTTCGCGGATACTTCGGGCAAGAGGCCGGCCGGTGTCCGGCTCCTGTCTTTGACTCCTGTCTTCATCCCCGGTGTATGCTTCCGGCTCCTGATTCTGGATCAACCGTTACTGACCTGCCGGAGCAGGCAATGGTAATCCGCAAAATATAAACAGGTGATCATGATGAAACATCCTCAAACAGCAAATTCGGGCCCCTTGTTTTTTCTGCTGGTGTTGGCGGTTCTGCTGGTGGCAGGCACTTTTCTGGCTCCGGCCCCCTCGCGAGGGGAGGAGTGGATCAACTATTACGTTACCCCGCGCCAGATATATGATGTGGCCGTGGAAAAAAAAGTCTGCTCTTCGTGTGATTATTATTCTACCTATCCGGAGGTCTGGTGCGCCACCAAGTCGGGTGTTTTTCAAGTGAATCCCTCTTTCGGCACTTATACCCGCCACAGCTACGCCGACGGCCTGGCCTTTAATTCCACCAAGGTCATTACCGTTGATGAGGCGGGCAATAAATGGATCGGTACCACCCGCGCCACTGCCACTAACGGACTGATGAGCAAATTTGACGATGAAACCTGGACCACCTACCGGCCCCCGGGAACCTCCATCATCAACGCCATTACTATTGACACCGACGGCTCGGTCTGGCTGGGAAGGGGCGATTTTTTCAGCACCATGCTCGGCTACGGCGGTATCAGCGTTTTCGACGGTAATGACTGGACCACTTACAATACCGGCAACAGCGGCCTGGTCACGGATTACGTCGAAGCCATCACCCTGGACGCGTCCGGCCACAAGTGGATCGGTACCAGTGCCGTGGCCTTGTGGTTTTTCAATCAGCAGCCGGGCGGGGTGAATTATTTCGACGGGGTCAACTGGGAAACCTACCAGACCCACAACAGCGATCTGGCCGGGGAATATGTTTATGATATCGCCATAGACAGCCAGGATAACAAGTGGGTGGCCACCCTGCATCACGGCATTTTCATGTATAATGATACCGACTGGTTCAATTATACCGTCGCTGACGGCCTGCCCGCCAATGAGATTCAAACCCTTACCATAGACAGCCAGGATGTGGTCTGGTTCGGAACGGTAATGGCCGGGGCCGGTCAATACGACGGCACCGCTCTGACCGTTTATAACACCGATAACAGCGGCCTGAACAACGACAATGTTCATGCCGTGGCCGTGTGTGAGCCGGAGGGGTCCTGCCGGGATTGCGGGTCGGTCTGGTTCGGCACCGGTAACGGCCTTTGCCGGCTCAACTACGACGGCTGGACCAACTTCCCCCTGGGAGGAATTACCGACACCGCCTATAACGATGCCGGCGCCGGCGATGACGGCCGGACCTGGTTCGCCACCGCTGACGGCCTGATCGTCTATGACGGCAGCAATTGGACGACTTACGATACCGACAACAGCGGTCTGGTTTCCAATGCCGTCGCTACCGTGGCGGTGGACGCCGACAACAAGGTCTGGTCCGGGACCGATGCCGGCCTGGCCGTTTATGACGGCGGCGCCTGGGCCACCTACGATCCTGTCAACAGCGGCCTGGTCTCAAATACCGTCAAGGCCCTGGCCGTGGCTGCCGACAACAAGGTCTGGGTTGGCACCGACTCCGGCCTGAGCCGTTATGACGGCAGCACCTGGACCACCTGGGACACGGCCGACGGCCTGGCTTCCGATAATATTACCGCCCTGGCGGTGGTGGATGACAATAATGTCTGGGCCGGGAGCGATGCCGGGCTGAATCATTATGACGGCGACAACTGGACCGTTTACGATACCGCCAACAGCGATATTTCCGCCGATAATATCACCGCCCTGGCTCTTGACGCCGACGGCAGTGTCTGGGCGGGCACCGCTGCCGGGCTGAACTATTATGACGGCGGCACCTGGACCGTTTATAACACCTCCAACAGCGCGTTTTTAAGCGATGACATCCGTTCTCTGGCTGTTGACGACGGATACGACCAGGTCTGGGCCGGCACCCCGGCAGGGTTGCACCGCTTCGACGGCGCCGCCTGGAAAGCCTATGAATGCGGCGACGGCGTGGATTACGGAACCTTTACCGGAATGGCCGTCGACCCGGCCACCGACAGCGTCTGGTTCACCCGGGGAGGGGCGGGGGTCAGCCGGGTGATCTTGTCGGCCCCGGACCAGGAGGAGTCTTCGGTTGTGTACGGCGATGGTGATTCATCCGCCGTGGTTGATTCTTCCTGTTTTATCCGAGCGGCCCTGGGGAATAATTAAGCCGGCGGTTATAAATCCCGTCACCGGCGCGGTTGTTTCCGGGCCACCCAGCGGACGATCAAATCCGACGGCATCCGGGTCAGGAAGCCGTTGCTGAGACGGTGGGAAAAATAGAGAAAGCGCGCTCTTAAAC
>JAWOCW010000188.1:0-4521 GCA_046483615.1 Desulfosudaceae bacterium | reverse complement strand
TTCTGGAGCTTGGTTTTCCTGATGGCAGCAACCGCTATGACGGCAACAAACCTTACCCGCATCCCCATATTATCTGTATCCAATGCGGCAAAATCATTGAACCGAATTTAACCACCCTGCAGGATATGACAAAGGAGGTGATTCAAAAAACCGATTTTACCATATTGACCCATCAACTTAATTTTTCCGGCAAATGCAGCGATTGTAAATAAGAAAATCCGGCAAGGTTCCAAAAATAATCAGGGAGAATAAGTAATTAATAATCGATAAGGAGAAATAAAAATGGCAAAAGATGATCCCAAACCCACCACCACTGATGCAGGCATCCCTGTCGCCAGCGACGAGTACTCTCTTACCGTGGGGCCCGACGGCCCCCCACTGCTCCACGATCATTACCTGATGGAGCAGATGGCCAATTTTAACCGTGAGATGATCCCGGACCGCCAGCCCCATGCCAAGGGCTCGGGGGCCTTCGGCCGCTTCGAGGTTACACAGGATGTGAGCGCCTACACCAAAGCGGCGGTGTTCCAGCCCGGCACGAAAACCGATGTGCTTGCCCGGTTCTCAACGGTGGCAGGCGAGTCAGGCAGTCCCGATACCTGGCGTGACGTGCGCGGCTTTGCTCTGAAGTTCTACACCACTGAGGGCAACTATGACATGGTGGGCAACAACACGCCCGTGTTCTTCGTTCGCGATCCCATGAAGTTCCAGCATTTCATCCATTCCCAGAAGCGTCGTGCGGATTCCGGCCTGCGCGATCACGACATGCAGTGGGACTTCTGGAGCCTGTCTCCTGAAACCGCACATCAGGTAACCATCCTGATGAGCGATCGCGGCGTGCCCAAGAGCTATCGGCACATGAACGGCTACACCAGCCACACCTATATGTGGGTCAACGCCAAGGGCGAGCGATTCTGGGTCAAATATCACTTTAAAACCGACCAGGGCATTGATTTCCTAACTGACGAAGAGGCGGACCGGATGGCCGGCACGGACCCGGATTTGCACCGGCGTGATCTTTTCGAGGCGATCAAGCGGGGGGATTACCCAAGCTGGACGCTCAAGGTGCAGATCATGCCCTTTAAGGATGCTGAAACCTACCGGTTTAATCCTTTTGATCTAACCAAGGTGTGGCCGCACGAAGACTACCCTCTGCACGAGGTCGGCCGCCTGACTCTGGACCGAAATCCGAATGATTTTCATGCAGAGATCGAGCAGGCGGCATTCGAGCCTAACAACCTGGTCCCCGGCATTGGTGCGAGCCCTGACAAGATGCTGCTCGCCCGCTTGGTTTCATATGCCGACGCCCACCGTGCGCGTTTAGGCGTCAATTACAAGCAAATCCCGGTCAACCGGCCCAAGGCACAGGTGAACGCTTACAGCAAGGGCGGCCGGATGAGGATCGACAATGTCCGCGATCCGGTTTATGCCCCGAACTCAAAAGGCGGTCCGCAGGCCGATGGCAAGCGTTACCCCGAAGACGCCATATGGAGCGCCAGCGGCGAGTTCATCCGCGCTGCCTACACCATGCGCAAGGATGATGACGACTTCGGACAGGCCGGAACCCTGGTGCGCGAGGTCATGGACGATGCCGCCCGCGACCGGCTGGTATCGAACGTTGTCGGCCATCTCAAGAAAGGTGTTACAGAGCCCGTTCTGGAGCGTGCGCTCGAGTACTGGAGAAATATTGACAAGGAAATCGGCGACCGCATCGCCAAAGGCGTGAAAGGCAGCTGATAAATCCGAACCCCTTTACTGGCCCGCGCTTTAAAGGCGGGCCAGTAAAGGGCTGATTGCAAGCGTAAATTGCGCCTGCATTTACAACATACCTGCCCCCTGTTTTGGCTCTTATGCCTTCCCCATGGCCGGGCTGCCCCCGGGCTTTCAATAACCAGGTTTTTTTGTTGTGCTTTAGAGGGGAAAAAAATTGACACCCGGCCTTTTCGGGAGCATATAAAAAGTATCTAAAAGCCGATTCCTTCCCTGTTTATAACAAGATAAGCGCGAGCAAGCTTTCCGAAAAGGATATACGGGAGAAATACAGAGACTATTACATGCAGGACAAATGAATTATTATGAAGCCGTATGCTCATCATGGGAAAAAAGTTTGTTTGCGCCTTTTTGGAATCGTTATTCTCCTTTTGGCGGCAACTGGTCCGTTTTCTTCCGGTTTTGCCCGGAACACTCAGGCAGACCGGGCAATTTTAAAGGAGGCGGTGGTCTGCGAGGTCGTCCGGGATTTCAGGCCAGTTAATCCGGCGATCACCTTCTCCATAGAAAAAGGAAGCATCACTTGTTTTACGCGCTTTGCCTTCATTTCCAGCGAAACTTTTATCTCTCACCGGTGGTATCGAAAAGATAAACTTGTTACCGAACAGCAACTCGTTGTCAAGCCCCCGCAATGGTCGACTTACAGCAGTATTCAACTTCGCGAATTTGACAAAGGGCCCTGGCGCGTGGATATCGTGGATCCGAACAACCGGGTTTTAACAATCTTACGGTTCAGTGTAACCGAATAGCGGCTTATGATACCTCTTGAACCCCTGGCCGATGTTATTCGATGGCAGGATGTCATTGATATTGTTTTGAATACCTACATCCTTTTCCGCCTCTATGTCCTTTTTCGGGGAACGCAGGTGATGCGTGTGGCCGCAGGGCTGGTATTGCTGTATCTGTTTCAGCGGGTGGCCACCCAACTGGGGCTCGTTGTTACGAGCTGGGTCATGCAGGGTATTACCGCTGCAGCAGCCCTGATAATTATTATTGTCTTTCGAAATGAAATACGCAATGTACTCCAGGCTAAGAACATTAAAGCCATTATTTGGAGCCTTCCTAAAAAGAACACGTCGACGCCCGTAGATGTACTGGCTGAAAGTGTAAGCAAACTCTCGCGCCGCCGTATCGGTGCCTTGATTGTCGTGCCGGGAAAGGAAGACATCCGGGACCTGGTTCATGGCGGTGTTGAATGGCAGGGCCTGATATCAAAGGAAATGCTGCTTTCCATTTTCTGGAACGGCAATCCCGTCCATGACGGGGCGGTGGTGATCGAGGGATCCCGGGTCACCCGGGTGGGCGCCATCCTGCCTCTTTCTCAGCGCCAGGATATTCCGGTTCGATTCGGAACCCGGCACCGGGCGGCCCTGGGCCTTGCCCAGAACTCGGATGCCCTGGTAATCGTAGTTTCAGAGGAAACCGGCAATATCATCCTGGCAAAAGGCAATGAGATTATCGATATTCATGATATCCAGGTATTGCGACACAATCTTCGCCGCCATTTTGGGATGGACAGGGAGCCCATAAAGGGGGGCAGGCGCGAAACCATGGAGTTGGCTGCTGTAGGCCTTGTGTGCCTGATTTGCATGACCGGCGTCTGGTTTAGTTTTGCCAGGGCCATGGAGACTCTCAGAACCGTCGAGGTGCCGGTGGAATTTGCCAACCGCGGGGCGGATCTTTATATTTACGGCACCTCTGCGAGCAGTATTAATCTTTATCTCATTGGCGCCGGTGCGTTAATCAAAAACATACGTCTGGACCAGCTTGCAGTATCGGTTGATCTGGAAGGTGCCCGGATCGGCGAGAATACATTCCATTTGAGCCGGAAAAATGTGATTCTTCCCCCCGGTATTAGGCTGAACCGAATGGAGCCCACAGTTTTGCGGGTGAACCTGGATAAACTGACGGCTAAAAAAGTGCCCGTCCAGATCAAATGGGTGGGACGACTGCCCGAGGGAAAGCGGATAATTTCCGCCAGCCCTTCACCTTCCACCATCCGCTTAGCCGGCCCCAGTCAGGAGCTGGAAGCCGCTGATACTGTTTATACGGAGGATGTGGATATCGGTGACTTTCGGACTTCAGGAACGTTTTCCACCAGGCTGCTGTTGGATCCGCCTTCTCTCCAGGTGGACGAAACAGAGGGAGAGCGTATAGAAGTTAAATACACCATTGGGGAACGTAAGCCCCTGTAGCATGCAGTCCTTTGTATGTACTTTATTCGGATATCGGTTCGGAAAATCGCAGACGTATCCCGGGGGCATCATCGCTCATTTCTGCTCTTTGGATCAAACAGTTACAGGTCTGAAAATTGAGGGAATCACAAGAATCAAAAGGGAAAAATCAATGGAAAAGATAAAGAAAGTGGCGGTCCTGGGGGCCGGGGCAATGGGTGGATTTTTTGCTTCCAGATTCTTTGAAAGCGGTTTTTCAACGATGTTGATCGCCAGGGGCCAGCGCATGGAAAGACTTAAAAATCAGGGATTAATAGTCAATAATAAGTCCTATTTTATTCCGGCTGTCAATCCCGATTCTGTTGCTTTACCTGCTGATCTTATCATAGTGGCGCTCAAAAATCATCATCTCAGGGAAGCTGTCAATGACCTGGTAAATCTTGTGGGGGATTCAACCACTATTATATCCGTAATGAACGGTCTTGAAAGTGAAGAATATATAGGCTCCGTCTGGGGAATGGAAAAAATGCTTTATGCAGTTTCCGTTGGGATCGATGCCCTGCGTGTTCAAAATCAG
>JAWOCW010000165.1:0-4412 GCA_046483615.1 Desulfosudaceae bacterium | reverse complement strand
GAAGGGACCGGCGACGCCGGCCTCACCACCGGGGAGGTTTACGCCCGGCTGGGTTACGACGAGCTGGCCCGGGAGTGTCAGCTGGAGCTGATCGATCTGAACCAGGCGCCGCTGAGACGGCTGGAAAACAAAAGCTGCCGGTTCTTTCCGGAAATTTATCTGCCGGAAATCATTTTTTCCCATTTCATAATTTCCCTGCCCGTGCTGAAAGTTCACTCGCTTTCCGGGATCACCGGAACCATGAAGAACATGATCGGAGTGGTCCCGCCTGATCACTATGGCGGTCGCTCCGGATCATGGAAAAAAGCCCGCCTGCATGAAAAAATTCATGAGGCGGTTCTCGAGCTGAACCGATACCGCTGTTCGGATTTAACCGTCCTGGACGCCAGGATCGGCCTGGCTGATTATCATCTTGGCGGCAGGCGGTGCCATCCGCCGGTCGGTAAAATTCTGGCCGGCTTTGACCCGGTCCTTCTGGACCGCGCCGCCGCAAAACTGCTGGGCCTGGATTGGCGCACAATTGCTCACCTGCATGACTCCCGGCCTTGACCATTTTGGTCCGGGCTGATGACCGGGTGGGCCTCAGGCAGCTTCGCGGAATAAATTTGGGGTTGCCAAGGTCGCGGGGAACTGTTTATAGTGCCAGCATAAACCATAAGCCGGATTTTGGGTGAAATGTCCGGGTGAAATGTCCGGGTTTTCGGTGACGAGGGCTTTTCGCGAAACAATGGCGAGGGGGATGGTCTTCAAAGAAGCGGTTATCAAACGATTTTTTTCGGGCAGGGGAGTGGTGATGAACGAAAGAGCAAGGATGATGTCGAGACGAACGGAAGTGGATTATCCCTGGCGGGTCTGGGCCATTGGCTGGCTGGCTCTCTTAAAGGCCTTTGTCTGGCTGGCCTCGGAACCGCCTCTGCCGGAAAATCAACTGTTTGTCCTGGGCTGTAAATACGCCCTGTTCATGATTCCCTGGGTGGTGTTTGGCTTCGCCGCCTGGCAGATGAAAAAATGGGCGGCCTGGGGGCTGCTGGTGTTGTGCCTGGCTGACCTGCTCTTTTTTATCTTGTGCCCTTTTGCCCTCTCGTCTCTGGCGGTTAATCCTGTTTCGCCGGTCACCTATATTTTGTCCGGGGCGGTTTTTATCGTCAACGGTCCGGCCAGCGCCATAATTATTCTGGTGCTGCTGCCGGGTTTGTTCAAGGACCGGCTGCCGGCGGCATGAACATTTCGCCCCAGGCGTGCCGGCGGGAAGTGGAAGCGTTTTTTTTTCAACCCGGTTGGAGGAGGACCATTCACCAATGACGACAACTTATCTTAAAACACAGCTGGATAAACATACGGCCGTGGTAACCATTGACCGACCGGAAAAGAAAAACGCGCTTTCGCCGGAACTGCTGGCGGAAATTGAGATCACCTTTCAGGATCTGAGTAAAAATTCCGAAGTTAACGTTATCGTTCTGACCGGCGGAGAAGAGATGTTTTCAGCCGGATTTGACCTGGACATAGTGCGGTCAATAAAAAGAGAAAATAATGATGAGTTTATCTCTCTTTTTCACAATGCCTACCGGGCCATCCTTTTTTGCAGTCAGCCGGTTATCGCGGCTGTAGGCGGCCCGGCCATTGCCGGCGGGTTTGACCTGACCATGATGTGCGATATCCGGTATGCCTCGGAAAAAGCCAGATTCGGGCAGCGTGAGATAGCTCTCTCCCTGACTCCCATCATGGACCCCCTGTGGCGTATTATCGGGATGGGGCGGGCCCGGGAAGTGGCCCTGACTGGACGTGTCTACGATGCCGCCGAAGCGGAAAAGATGGGGTATGTCAGCGGGGTCTTTCCGGCCGGCCAACTCCTGGAAAGGGTTCTACCCATTGCAACTGACATGGCCGCTTATGACGGCCGCTGTCTCCGGGAAACCAAGGCCCTGGCCAATATGATCGTGGACGAGGACCTGGACGGCGCCATGAGAACCCAGGAGTGGTTGTTCCGCTCCCATATCGGCTCATCCGATAATCAGGAGCGGGTTGACCGACTTCTGGCCGAGCTGAAAAAGCCCCGCCCGAAGTGATCTCTTTTTCTTGCTTAACCACCTCCTTTTTGCTCTTTGCCGCTGATGGATAGTTTTTGTATAGCGGTCATTTTTTATTCATTAATAGTCTTTTTTCGCTTGACATTGACATCCCCTTGTGGTCTGGTGCGGTTTAACCCGGATTTTTATTGAAGCAAAAGCGTGACGGCTTCGTCGCGCTGCTCGTAGGTTGATGAGGTTGACGACCCGGGCGGCCTGTTTCTGGCTGACGATTATGGCGCCTTCACCCCGATATCTCCCCCTGGGGCCGTTTTCGCGACAGAACCACGGTTGCCCGGTCGTTGACTTTCTCTCTGCCGCCACCTGACCGTTTTCATCGCGGCAGTGATATTCCCAGGGAAGGGAAACCAGGTCAGGGAAGACAATGGTAAAAGTCTGCCTGTTTCACGGGCGGACTTTTACTATTTTCAAGGACGGCTTACCGCCAGGATTTCATGAAATATCCGGGTTCCCGTGTTTTTCTCGCGATTGCCCCGCCTGTTTGCCAAATCGTTATAAATCATGTAAATTGGAAATATTGCTGAACCGATTGAGCTGGTTTCAAGCAGGTTTTAATAAATGTGAATTCGGGGAGGACAATTCTTATTGTCAGAAATCGTTATGAAATACAAGATTCATCCCATTGTTATGGGGACAAAAGAGTTTGACAAGGGCATGATGACCTATCAGCATGACTACGGGAAGCCTTATACCATTCCCATTTACTGCTGGTATCTGGAGGGCGGTGACCGGAAAATTCTGGTCGATACCGGTGAAATGCGGCCGATTCAGTCCAAGGCCCGGGAAGAGGCTATTGGCGGTAAAATTCATACCTTTGAAGAGGGGTTGGCCCGATATGGCCTGACCCCGGAAGACATCGAGGTCGTCATTCATACCCATCTTCACAATGATCATTGCGAAAATGATTATAAATGCCCCGGGGCTGTTTTTTACTGCCACGCCCAGGAATTGAGCCGCGTCCACCAGCCTCATCCGTTGGACTTTCGTTACCTGGAGGATTTTATAGAGGAGGTGGAGGAAAACGGCCAGATCCGGGTAGTGACTGAAGACGGGGAGATCCTGCCGGGGATAGCGGTTACCAACACTCCGGTGCATACGCCGGGTGGTCTGACCGTGTGGATCGACACTGATCAGGGCCTGGCAGCCATTACCGGGTTCTGCGTCATCGAGGAAAATTTTTTCCCGCCTCCGGAGATAACCGGAATGGAAATGGAGGTTCTTCCGCCGGGCACGGTGGTGAATACTTATGAGGCCTATGATATCATGCTGGAGGTGAAGAATCGGGCCGATATCCTGATCCCCCTGCATGAGCCGAAGTTTGCCGCCGTCGACACGGTTGGCGAATAAAAGCCGGGTGTCCCCGATGTCCCGGGGGTCCCAGATGTCCCTGATGTCCCTGATATCTTTGACGCCGCTGGTAAGGGGCCGCTAACTTAAATTTAAATTGCCGTGGGGACCGCCTCATGTCGGATCAACTGGTCACTCTGAAAGTCTTTTCCACCGAAATCGAGGCTGAGATGGTCAAAGGACGATTGCTTTCGGAAGGGATTGAGGCCTTTGTTTTCAAGGATGATTGCGGCGGCATGTATCCCCAGCTGAGGCTTTCCCAGGGAGTGTCGCTTAAAGTTCCGTCCAGCCAGGCCGCCCGGGCCACGGATATCCTGAACCTGTGGGCTCCGGATCAGGACGGGCATGATGAAGTTGATGACAATGATGATTCCGGAAGCAGGGCTGAAATTGTTTCGCTGCTGGCCTGGTTTTTCGGCACCCTGGGGCTGGGGGTGCTGCTGCTGAGTTTTTTCAGGTCAGATCTTTTTTATATCGGCCTGCCGCTGCTGCTGGTCAGTTTTATCGTGGCCCGTCTATTTGGAAAAGAATGATATTTGCCGCGAAATTGTTCGAATTTGCGTTTTATGGATAATTGTCCGCATAAAAATCTGGTCCTGGTGCCGCCGCCGGCGCCCCGCTGGCGTTGCCGCCATTGTCATCTGACCATTAAACCCGAGGAGCTGGAAGAAGATTATTGCCCGGAATGTTATGCCGAGACAGGCCAAAAACGATCAGACTTTGAAGAACTGGAGGCAGAAGATCAGCCGGAAGTCTGTTATCGTTGTGAAGATTGCGGAGCGATAATCCACTGACGGCTTCGTAAAAAGTCCAATTGCCGCATGGCGGCCGGCTTCGTTGCGCTTCATCCCTCGTCATGTCACGTACTGCTAAGTACGCTCCATTCCTCGGGATTTCGCGCGTCCCCTTGTCAGCTGATCTTGAACTTTTTACTTTGCCGTCCCAATTGGAATTTTTAAGAAGCCGTCAATCCTGCCC
>JAWOCW010000135.1:0-10439 GCA_046483615.1 Desulfosudaceae bacterium | reverse complement strand
ATCCACGGCCTTGTTCCAGAGGCTGACCTGGGCCAGGCGGGTTACGATGGCCGCGCCGGGACAGTCGCCACAGTTGATCAGGCCGATCAGTTCGGCGTCCTTGTCTTTATAAGCCTCAAATTCGCCCACCCGGCGGTTAAATCCCACCATGCACCGGCTGCACCCGATACAGACATCATCCATGGCTTTTTTGCAGCCCACGATCAATATCTTTTCCATGTTATCTCCTTGTGAATTGTTAAACCCAGTGGCCCTCGACATTGGCATCGCTGGCAGGTTGCAGTTCGCCGTTTTTATAAGCGATGACGACATCCTCGATTTTACCTTCGGCGCCGATAACAACTTGCAGGCCGGCTTGCCGCAGAACAGAAAACGCCTTGGGGCCGCAATTACCGGTGATAACAACCTCGGCGCCGGTGTTGACGGCGGTTTTACCGGCTTGAATTCCCGCCCCCTGAGGCGCGTTGAGGTTTTGCGTGTTAGCCACAACTTCAAACTCCATGGTATCGGCGTCAACTACCAGAAAATTAGCGGCTCGCCCGAACCGCGGATCCACTTTCGCCGACAGATCGTTTCCGGCGGCGCTGACTAAAATCTTCATTTTCTTAACTCCTCATTTTAATGTATCATAGATGTTAACCAACATTTCAGTTCATCACTTTTGAATGATTTCGTCAATAATATTATAAAATCACAATCCAACCGGGTATACATCTAAAATCATGTTGAACAAACGCTTTTTTGGACCATTCGTTCAAAAAAATGTGGCTAATCATCGGAAAATAAGTTATACTATAAAATTAATTATTAAAGAAACAATAGTAAAAGGCGCTGATGCATAGTTCAAATGACCAGAAAAAAGCCCGGAAAGACAACACCGGCAACGGCGTGACCATGAAGGTCAATCCTTTTACCCTGAGATTTACCAACAGTTTTGCTGATTATGAAGCCCGCTTCCAGAGACATTACCTGATAAAATCCTTAAAGCCCTTACGCTTTGCCATCTTAATGGGAGTGCTTGTCTGGGGAAGCTTCGGCGTGCTGGACATAGCCATCGCGAGAGAAGAAGTCTCCCTCCTGTGGACCCTTCGCTACGGCATCGTCATACCCATCATGATGCTGGGATTGGTGGTCTCCTACCAGCCTCTTTTTGAAAAAATGATGCAGCCTTTTATCTCCCTGGCCATCCTCATCACCGGGGCTTCCGTGATTATCATGATCACGGTCTCGGAAACCCCGATGAAACACACCTATTACGCCGGGCTGATCCTGATTTTCATGTTTGCCTACACCATCCTGAGGATGCGGTTTATCTGGGCCACGATTACTTGCTGGATGCTGGTGCTAGCTTATGAAATCGCGGCCGCCTATTTTATTGATACCCCGCGCGACATCCTGCTCAGCAACAGCTTCTTTTTTATCGGGGCCAACCTGCTCGGCATGACCGCCTGTTATTTCATTGAGCTGTCCAGCCGCCGGGATTTCTTTCTGGCTACCCAGTTAAGCAACGAAAAGACCAAGGTGGCCCAGGCCAACCAGGAACTGGAAAAAAATATCCGGGAACGAACCAAGCAGCTCATAAAAATCAACGAGGACCTCAACCTGACCATTGCCGGTCAGCAAAAGGCCCAGGAAAAACTGAGGCGAAGCGAAGAAAAATACCGGACCATTATCACCACCATTGAAGAAGGCTACTATGAAATTGACCTGAACGGCAATTTCACCTTTATTAATGAATCCATGGTGAGAATTTTCGATTGCCAATCAAAGGACGACCTGCTGGACACCAACTACCGGGATTACGTCGATGACAGCAGAATCTCCGATATTCTGTGGGCTTTTAACGAAATTTACCAGTCCAATATCTCCGTCACGGACATGAACTGGGAAATTACCAGGAAAGACGGCAGCATCCGGTACCTGGAGGTCTCCGCCAATCGCATCAGCGACTCCGCCGGAGAACCGACCGGTTTTCGGGGGATTGTCAGGGACATCACCGAAAGAAAGAAAATGGAGCAGGAGCTGGTGGAGTCCTATGAAAACATCAAGCAGACCCGCACCATGATCATCCTGGGCCTGGCCAAGCTGGCCGAATACCGGGATCGCAATACCGGCGAACACCTGGAGAGGATCATGGAATATACCCGGATTCTGACCAAGGCCCTGCGACAAAAGCCCAAGTACCGTGATTATATCACGGATGAATACATTGAAGACGTTTATATTTCTTCCATGCTGCATGATATCGGCAAAGTCGGCATCAGCGACGATATCCTCCTCAAACCGGCCGCTCTTACCGAGGAGGAATACGAAAAGGTCAAGGAGCATACCATTCTGGGCGGTAACGCCCTCAGTGCCGTGGAAGTAAAGGTCAAGGGCAAATCATTTCTGTCCATCGGCAAACAGATCTGCTACCACCATCATGAAAAATGGAACGGCCTGGGTTATCCTTCCGGCCTGGAAGGCGACGATATCCCCCTGTCCGCCCGTATCGTGGCCCTGACCGATGTCTATGACACCGTCACCTCGGACCGGGTCTACAAAGACGCGGCCAGCCATGAAACCGCCGTGGATATCATTAAAAACGAACGGGGAGAGCATTTTGATCCCGAGATCGTGGATACCTTTCTGACGGTGGAAGATCAATTTAAATCGATTCTGGATAATCGGTGCGTCAATTAAAGCCGACAGACAAATTAAAACAACTTCTTGATTTTACTTAACACTTAATCACTTAAAACTTAACACTCCCCCGGAACCATTTTTATGCCGAAATCCTTCATCTCGTAAATGGTAATGCCGTCCACCCTTAGAAAACCATCAGCGAAAATGGCCGGCTCCGGAGAATCTTCCACCCGGATAATATCGGCCTCCACCTCCACCCGCCTGTTTTTCTGAACAATCTGTCCGCGGTAAATCCATTCGTGCCGGGTGTTCAGGGCCGGTTCAAAGCGACTCGTGTCGGCATACCGGGGCCAGCGCTGAAGACAGACGTATTTTAATAATTGCAGAAAAGACTCCAGCCCCAGCGAGCCGGGGCAAACCGGATCCTGGTAAAAATGGGCCTTGAAAAACCACTCCTCGGGATCGACCTCCTTGACGCCCCGGATAAAGCCGAGTCCGGCCGAACCTCCGGCGGGCAAATAGATTTCCACCTGGTCTATCATCAGCAGAGCCCGGGACGGCAGGGCCGCGGCCGGGGCCGGGGTGAGGTCTTCATCCCCCGGCGTCAGCGGGGCTTCGTCCGGGAAAGTCGGACCGCCGGCGGTCCGGGCGGCCTCTTCCGGAGGTTGCCAGGCCCGGTCCGCCACTCCGGGAATGCCGACCTGCCGGGACAGGGCTTTTTCCGAAAAAAATCCGAAATATGTCGTGCCCTGGTAAACCAGGCGGTTATCATCATCCCGCCAGACTTCAATATCAAAATACTCGATGAGCATGCCGCCGGATTCAGACACCTTGGTCAGGCGACAGCGCATGGTCAGGGTGGCGGGCTCGTTTAAGAGATCCAGGTACTGCCAGGCCTGGCCGCCGAGATTGCGGAATTTCAAATCAGTTTCGCTTCTCAGGGCGGAGCCGACGTAGGCCGCCAGCCAGCCGCAAGGCTGCAGGGCGATTTCAAGCAGAACGCAGAACGGCATGGAGGGCTGACGGTTAGCCCGGAAATACCAGTCATCAGGCTGAACGGCGTATTCGGCTTCGATCCAGCCGTCCGGCTGAACCACCCAGGGTTCCGGTTCAACCAGGGTGACCCGGTCCATGAAAAAATATGGCGGGCCGGGCAGCCGGGCGATAACCCGCTCGTTGTCAAAGACGCGGTAGGGCTCCCCAAAGGCCTCCGAAGGATTACCAATGGCGTAGGCCAGCAGCTGCTCCCGGTTATACCGGGTCTTTTTGGGACGGTCCCGGCGCCCGGCGCGGTTTTCCCAGAAAGCGATCAATTCCCGGCCGGTCAGACCGGTAATCTTCAGGGACATGTTTTCAAACATGACAATCCGTTCACCGTCGGCGTGAATAAAGGCGTCGGCCGTCACCCAGGGCTCGGGATTATAGCCGATGCCGCTGATTTCCACTTCGTAATGAACCTGCCTGGTTTCGGCCGTGACCGGCCCCCGGCATTTCAGCAGCGCCCCCACCCCGGGCAAGGGCTCAAAGCAGACATCCTCCCTGGCGGTGACCCAGCCCAGGCGCAGCACCAGCACCCGCAAGGCGTGATCGCAGCACTGGTACATGAGGGTGCCCGGCATGACCATGTCATCCACGAAATGACAGGTCAGAAACCAGTCCTCAGGATGGATATCCGCTTCCGCCCTGATATTACCGAGACCGTATCGACCGCCGGCCGGATCCAGGGACGAGACGCGGTGAATCAGGCGCATGCGCCCGCCCGGCAGCCGCAAAGACGGCGACAGTCGCAGCCCGTCAAAAGCAGGACCGAAACAGGCCGCCAGGTCGCCCTGTCGCAGGGCATCCACCTGCTGATCGTCATAAGCGGCCGGTTCCGCCGGAACCAGCGGCTGCCAGCCTTCTTCCACCCTGCCCTGCCGGGGCAGCAGCTCCTCTTTTTTAAGAACGATGCCGCCGGATTCGCGGACCTCTTCCGGCGTAAAAAAACCGGCGCAGCCGTTTTCCATGGTAATAACGTGCCGGTCCTCGATAAAACCCTTAAACTCGAAAAAGAAAAGATAGGTCTGGCCCTGGCGGACAAAACGATTGATTTTTATCTCGTAGCGAATGACATCGCCGGGCCGGGGCAGGCCTTCGTGAAAAGTGGCCACGGCGTCCAGCAGCCGGTAGCTGCGTTCTCCCTTGACGGCCAGGTCGATGCCCAGGTAGGAGCACAAAAACAGATCGGCCTGACCGGCCTCGATGGCGATACAAACCGGCACCCGGCCACCGTCCAGGTACCAGGCCCCGGGATGGACGTCATGCTCGGTAACCACCTGGCCGGAACCCAGGGACCCTTTTTCCCCGGACACGGACATGATCCGGTCCACCAGCATGAGCGGTTCGTCGGGCAGTCGCACCCGGACCCGGTGATTGTCCACCGCGGCGAATTCCGGCCCCAGCACCCGGGCCACCGAACCGGTGGCGAACTCCAGGCACATTTTCCGGGGAAAAAGCGGCTCCTGGGAAGCTGAGGAAGGATCCGGCGGCGTTGCCGCGGCCGGCGGCAAAGTCGTCGCGGGCGCCGGGGAAGTAGCGGGCGGCGGGGACGACGGGGACGGCGGGGACGACGGGGGCACGGCGGTGTTTTCCGGCGCGGGCGCCGGTGAAGCGGCCAGGTCAGCCAGGGCCCGGGCATCACCGCTCTGAATGGCCTTTTCCAGAAGCCGGCTCTGCAAGGCGGCGGTATCGGCATAGACAGTGTTCAAATCCCGGGAAAACTCCAGAAAAGCCTGATGCGCCGCGGTGGTGACATCGGTCTCCCCCACGATGGATGCCAGCATCTGTTTAAAATCGGCGTCAACCGGGGTATCGTCAAAGGCGGGGGGCTCCGGAACCGGCCGGGAAGCGGCCCCGTCCCGGTCAGAAGATCTGGCGGCGTCGGACGACGACGGGGGCGCCGCCGGTTCCGGGAGGGGGGCCGGCGGCAGCTCCGGAATCGTGCCGGTTTTGACGGTCACCCGCGATTGCTCGTCCTGTAGCTGTTCGCGGGCCTCGGCACCGGAAGCGGCGGCAAACTCAAAGGGCCGGCCGTACAGAAAATCCAGGTCCACCGGCACCCGTTCCGCCACCAGGGAGCCCAGGCATTTCAACACCGTCAGATAGCGGTTTTCCAGGCGGTTGCACAGGGACACCGCCAGGTGGGGCTTGTCCCCGAGAATGTTCTCAATCATGCGGGTGCAGGAGGCGTGCGGGCCCATTTCCACAAAAACCCGGACCCCGTCCCGGTAGGCATGATTAATGGTCTCGGTAAAATCAAAGCCGTACAGGGCCTGGTCGAGAATGGACCGGGCGGCGTTTTCCGAGGTCAGCCGGTAGGTGCCGCCCCGGACGCAGCTGTAATAGCGGACTCCTTCCGGGGGACTGACCGGGAACAGGTGCAGCCGGCGATAATCCTGGCGGGCCGGAACCGCCGCCTCGCAATGAACGGTAACCACCCCTTCCAGGTAAACAGCGTCGCAGCCCAGGGCCTGGACAACTTCTTCCACCTGGGCCCGGCGTCCGCCGATAACGCATTCCGCGGGAGTATTGACGATTAAGAGGCACACCGCCGGAAAACCGCGAACGATTTTTCTAACCTGTTCCGCGCCGCGATTGACCACCGCCACCCGCCATTCCACCGACTCTTCCGGGGGCACCCGCCAGACCTCCCTGGCGGCGGTGCAGGGACCGGCCAGACGGGTGGTGAACAGGTCCGAAGCGCGCATCCTCTCCAGCATTTCACTGCGATGCACCCAGGCGCCGGTAGCGAACAGGCCGGCGGATTCACCCAGGCTGTAACCGATGACCACGTCCGGCCGCAGTCCGAATTGTTCGGCCAGGCGGGTTGACACCCCGCCGTGGGAGACCTGGCCGATGATCATGTTAAGGGGATCGGCGGCGATGGCCTTCCGGCTGTCTTCTTCCCAACCGGGAGACCAGTCGTGGCGCCAGGGAAAATAGCATTCCGGCATGATCCGGTCCCGCAATTTCCGGGAATCAACATCCAACCGCCGCATGACGTCCGGGAAATCCACGCCCAGTTCCCGGCCCATGCCCAGGTAGTGATTACCGGAGCCGGGATAAACAAAGGCGATCTCGCCCTCGCTTGAACCGACCGGGTTTACCAGGGGAGTGTAACGGATGCCGCGCAGGCCGCTGATGCTGCGGGGAGTGCCGTCGACGATCAACTGCCGGGCCTCGTCGATAAACCGGGCCAGCTCGATGACGTCCGCGGCCACGATGGAAACCGCGTATAATCTCTCCGGATCAATTCCGACTTGCCGGTACCAGTCCCGCGCCACCGCTTCGATATTGGCGTCCCGTTCATCAATGCCCCTGATCAGGGCATACAGATCGTCCAGACCGGCCATCAGGCCGCTGTCGTTGTCGGCTTCCACCACGAACAGGCCAGGCTTGCCCGGGCGCAGCCCCAGGGGCTTACCGCGTTCGGCCGCCACCCGTTCGAGCAATTCCGGCGAATGACCAGGGCCGTATTCATATTCTTCGCTGATTACCTGGTAACAATTGCCGTCCGAAGTTATGGCCGAGGTACAGGCCCGACGGGGACCGTCCACCCGGTTTCGAATCCAGTACTGCGGGAAACGGGGCATGTAAAAACCGGTCGTGTCAAAGGCCTGGCCGGCCGGTGAGGTATATTCCACCAGGGGCGGAATGATCTGCTGATACAGGCAGAGGCTGGTTTTAACAAAGGAGGCCAGGCCGGCCGCGGCGCCGGCGTGGCCGATGTTGGGCTTGGCCGAGCCCAGGGCGCAATTCTTTTTTTCAGCCGGGACGTCACCGTAAAAGAACCGGCCCAGGGCGCCGGCCTCGGCGGCATCCTCAACCGGATGACCGCTGCCATGGGTTTCCAGGTAGGAGATGGAGGCGGCCGGCAGGTCCGCGTCCCGGAAAACCCGTTCCAGGGAAGAAAAAACGGCTTTTTCCAGAAGGGCTTCCTGTTCATCCGGGGAATTGTCCAGCACGTCCCGGCTGTTGGCGGCGCCGAAGCCCCGGATGACCGAATATATCCGGTCGCCATCGGCCACGGCGTCATCCAGCCGTTTCAGCACCAGGGCCACGGCGCCCTCGCCCGGCAAGACGCCGTCGGCCTCCTTATCAAAAGGTCGGACCGCCCCCGAGCGACTGTGGGCTCTCAAAACATCATCGCTGATAACCCGCCGGAGGTCGCCGGGCAGATCCACCGCGCCCACCAGAAAAGAATCGGTTTCAAACTGCTGCAGGGAACGGGTGCCTATTTCAAGGGCCCGCAGACCGGAAGCCGCTTCACTGGAAACCACGAAACCGGGACCACCCAGCTGAAACTGCTTGGCGACGCGGCTGGCCATGATGCCGCCCAGGGCGCCGATCACCCGGGAGGAGACCAGCGGCGGCGACCAGGCGTCTTTGACGGCGTTAATCCAGGACTGGCGATCTTTGGCCGGCAGTCGCAGGTCAAAGGTTTTTTCCCAGGAGGAAACGGCGTTGGAGATATTCCACCGGAAATGATAATCATTGGCGGCCACGTCAAAGTCCATGCCGACGACAACTCCGGTCTCGACCCTTTTTGGGGCGGTGGACAAACCGGCGTCCGCCATGGCGCCGGCCATGGCTTTCAGGATCAGCAAGTGCTGGCAGAGGATCTGGTCAATCTCCCGGGGCGGGATGCGGAACTCTCCCAGCTGGACGGACAATTCATCGATAAAAGCGCCCTGATTTATATCCGCCCCCAGAAACTCCCGGGCGGTACGTTCGCCGCCGCGCCACCGCTCCGGACCTCTCCTGGTCAGCAGGCTGTCTCCGCGGAAGAGGGCTTCCTGAAAGGCGCGCAATCCGGTCGTCTCGCCGAAGGCGGCTTCCATGCCGATGACGGCCACGGCGGGTGGTCTGGGCGGCGGCGTGGTCGGGGACGGCTCCGCTCCCAGGTAAGCACTGCCGGACGGGACCACCCCGGCGTCCGTTGGCGGCAGCCATTGTTCCAGCAGCATGTGGGCGTTAATGCCGCCGAAACCGAAGGAGCTGACCGCCGCCCGGACCGGGGCGCCCGGTTTCCGGGCCGGCCACGGTTGAGCTTGCTGCTGCACCCGGAAAGGGCCGTCCCGCAAGGGGCTGTCCGGCAGGGGCTGATTGAAATTAATGGATGGCGGCAGAGTCTGATGCCGGAACCCCAGCAGGGTTTTGATCAGGCTGGCGGCGCCGGCCCCGGTCAGCAGGTGACCGATCATGGACTTGACCGACCCGATGGCGCATTGGCCTTCCGACCAGTCGGCTTCTTTCCATAATTCCCGCATGCTGGCCAGTTCCACGGCGTCGCCCACCGGGGTGCCGGTGCCGTGGCATTCGATCATGTCGACCTCGTCGATTGCCCAGCCGGCCTGGCGGTAAGCGGCCCGCATGGCCCGCAACTGGCCCTCGGTTTCCGGAGAAAGCAGGTTGCCGCCGATATCGTTGGACAGGCCGATACCGTGAATAAGGCCATGAATCTCGTCCTCATCCCGAAGGGCGTCGGACAAACGCTTTAAGACAAAAACCCCGGCGCCCTCCCCCACCACCAGGCCGTCAGCCCCGGCGTCAAACGGCGCGCAACGGCCGGAAGGCGACAAAGCCCGCAGTTGAGTAAAACCCACCTGGGTATAAAGAATTTCCGGCCGCGACACGCCGCCGGCGATCATGGCGTCGGCCCGCCCGGACCAGAGTTCGTCGCAGGCCAGCTTGACCGCGTAAAGTGAGGTGGAACAGGCGGCGTCCAGGGTGTAAGAGCCGCCGCCCAGTCGAAAGGCCCGGGCCAGAACCGAGGCCGGCTGGCTGGTTACCCTGGCGGAGAGGACTTCGATGGGGTCCGGTCTCTGGACCGACTCTCGGGCAGGACCGCCAAAAAGTTTGTCTTCCACCAGGCCCAGGCCGATACGATTGGAAAGAGCGGCCGAGGCCACGGTGGGCAGCGCGATGGCGGCCAGCACCACCCCGGTCTTGCTGCGACTGATGGAAGAGGCGCGGCAGGAGCTGAAGGCTTCCCGGGCCGCGGTCAGAATATAGTGGTAGAGCGGATCAAGACGCTCCAGCAGGGAATGGTCAATTTCAAAACCGCGGCCGTCAAAATCCAGGTCCACCACCCCGGCCCGGCGGGAATGGGTTTTATCCCTGGCGAATTTCCGGCTGTAAACCTCTTCCGGCGGAACGACCCAGCGGCTCGGCGGAATATCGGTGACGGCATCAACCCCATTGACGATGTTCCGCCAGAAAAGGTCGGTATTGTTCGCCTCCGGGAAAACTCCCCCCAGGCCAACGATGGCGACCGGCTGCTTTGGAGTCATTGTCTCTCCTGTAAAATATTTGGAAATGATCATTCTGATTATTCCGGCTGATTATTCCGGATATATATAATAGTTGGGTATTTTAGTCAATCGGTGACGGGAACCGCCCCAAGAGCATCGGCCCATGTAGGGGAAGCCTTCAGGCTTCCCTAACCGGGCGACCTGAAGGTCGCCCCTACATCTGACGAGGCAATCGGTTTGGCCCATGGGAAACGCCTGGCCGTGGCCGTTTCATCATCATCATCTTCAGAATCGGAAAAGGTCCTGGCCGTGGCCGTCCCAACAGCATCGGGGAATGACCTGACCGCAACCGTCCCAACAGCATCGGAAAACGACCTGACCGCAACCGCCCCAATAGCATCGGAAAACGACCTGGCCGTGGCCGTCCCAACAGCATCGGCCCATGTAGGGGGAGCCTTCAGGCTTCCCTAACCGGGCGACCTGAAGGTCGCCCCTACATCTGACGAGGCAATCGGTTTGGCC
>JAWOCW010000014.1:0-7774 GCA_046483615.1 Desulfosudaceae bacterium | reverse complement strand
CTGGTATGGCTGATGACAGACCAGGAGGGGAACGCCATGGACAAGACTCCGGATGAGCAGCAGGTCAGCCGGATTATGGATCTGGAAAAGGAGCAGCCCTTGTACCTCATTCCGGTGGGACATCCAGCTGAATGATCCGGATAAATATTGGGTAAATATCCGGGTCAGGTCCGTTTTTTCCAGAGACGGTAGGCGGACAACTCCTCCTGAAGCGAGTTCATTACCAGAGTCAGTATGGACAGGTCGTCCAGCATCCCGAACATGGGAATGAAATCAGGAATAAAATCGGTCGGAATAATAAAATAGAGCAATCCGCTGCCGACTATGCCCAGGCGGGCCGGATTGAGCTTATACCTGTTTTTGGCGGCATCCACGAACAGGCTGTAGAGTTCCCGGACATTATCCTGCAGATTCTTGAAAACCGGGGCAGCCTGTTTCATCTTATCCGCGAAGGACTTGTCATTCAGATAATCGTAAAAATTTTTCCCCCGGGTAAAGCGACGCATGCGGTCATATTGTTTCCGACGTTCGGAATCACTCAAAACAAAATAAGCTTCATTCAAAATTTTGGTCATCTCCCCGGCTTTTTCCGGGGAACCGGGATTCTTGTCCGGGTGCCACGCTTTCAACCGGGCCAGGTAGGCCTGCCTTATAACCGCTTCATCAGCCTTGGGCGAGACGCCCAGCACTTCATAAAAATCCCGAAAAACCGACTCCGTAAATTGCGTCAATGGACTGTTCTCCGCGACCCTGTCAATACCTGACAGATTGATGTTAAAAAACCGGTCATGATTATCGTTCGGCCGGCATAACTTCACCGATCACCTGTTTGAGAAGATCTTTTACCTGCCCCCGGACAGATGAGACCTGGGAAGTAATATTGGAATACTCAAGAACCGGGCAGTCTTCTTCCCGTGAAGGCCGCTGCCGCATAACTTCTACCGAACAGAAATAAACCTGTCTTTCGAGCACTATGCTGTAAATATGAACCTTGAGATACCGTTTCGCCCGGACAGCCTCTTTTTGCTCCCGGATTTCCGATGATATCCCGGCTTCCGACAGCATCGCCACAATATCGTTTTTTATCTTTCCGGCATCCGAAAACTCTTCGTGATGCTGACTGTCTTTGGCAGAAACCACGAACAGGACCCGGCTCAGATCATCGGCGCTGATAAGGGAGGATAAGCCCCGGCAATCCGAGGCCTTCGAGCCGGAGGGACAACTCCAGGACGTCATCAGCAGAAAGGCTAAAATCAGCGGATAATAAAAAAGGCTCCTTCTCATTAGAATAAATCCTTCTAACCGGGATAGACCATCTGGCCGCTTTTGGACACATCATAGCCGGCAATTTCAGCGGCCAGCTCCTTGAATCGACGGTCTGCCAGAAGAGACAGGAAAGACTGCACATTCCGGGCAAAGAACATCTCCTTGTTGATCAGCAGATCAAAGCTCTCCCAGTGAAAGGGTATGAAGGATAGGTCCAGGGTGTCGGCCACCGCCCGGATAGCCGGTCCGGCATCGGCCCGGCCGGATAAAACCGCCAGGCCGACATCAAGATGCCGCTGCATTTCGCGGTCATAACCGGCAATGGCTGCCGGATCGAGGCCTTTTTGGCGCAAGCGGCGATCGAACCAGAGGCGGGTGCCGGTGCTCATGGAACGATTAACAATGGTCACTCCCCGGCCGGCTAAATCTTGCAGCCCGGTTATGTTTTTGGGGTTATCACGGGCCACGACCAACCCCTGCTCCCGTAAACAGAAATTAACCACGGCCGGCATACTGGTCATTTCCCGGGCGGCAAAGGCGAAATTATACTCCTTATCATCATCGTCGACAAGGTGGGCCGTGGCCAGGTGGCACAACCCCTGCTTGAGGGTCTTGATCCCGCCCATGCTCCCCAGATTACCGAATACCGCCGTATATTCCGGGTACAGCTCCATGAAAAGCCCCAGGCAGCGGTCCAGCAACATATCGTTGCTGCCGGCAATTACCAGCAGGGATGGAGTCTGCAGCAGAAAAGAGGTCTCTTCCGGAAAGTTTATGGTATTTTGTTCCACCCACTGCCTGACCAGATGTTCCGGAAACAACCATTTACCGGTAACTTTGGTGGCCGGAAGATTTTTCTCCGTAATCAGGTGGTAGACCTTTTTTTCGTGAATCCCCAGGTAAGCGGCCACTTCCCTGGTGGAAAAAAGTCGGGCCATGGGTAACTCTCCCCTCTCCCGGAGCCGGGACACTGACCCCGGCCTTGAGCGCGCGGCTAAACCGGATACTTTTGAGGCGCTTGGTTCGATTAAATTTCATGAACATTGGGATCAGATAATTACCATACCGTAATTCGACTATAAAACAAAAACTTTCCGGAATTATCATAAAAAGTTCGGCCTGGCCATAAGAGGGGGGAAGACGCAGATTCCAAACCGGGGCAAAAAAACAGCGGCGAGAATCAAGCCTCGGTCGCCGGCATCATGGAAGCCGGCATTTTGACTGCCACCACCTCACCGCGGGCACAGACCTCACCTTCAGCCAGGACCCGGGTCTGGATGACCACCTTTTTTTCGGAAAGTTCGGCAACCACACCCCGAATCTCCAAAGGGACGCCAATAGGGGTAGGTTTCTTGTAATCCACATGCAGCGAGGCCGTCACAAACCGCAGGGGAGGTTCTGAGCCCATCTCCCGGTTTTCGGCCCGGTAAACCGCGGCCGCGGCCGTTCCGGTACTGTGACAGTCAATCAAGGAAGCGATCAGGCCACCGTAAACATACCCCGGGATGGCGGTGTGATATGGCCGGGGGGTGAACCGGCAAACAGTCTCCTGGCCATCCCAGTAACTTTTTATCTGATGGCCGTGCTCATTTTTACTGCCGCAGCCGTAACACCAGCTCAGATCCTCGGGATAGTACTCTTGAAATGCTTTGTCAGGCATAAATTCGTCCCCTGAAAAACAAAAAGCCTTGTTTCAGTAAAAAAAGAGAGGCACCGAAACAAGGCTTTTTATGATTATAAAATACGGCGGACTGGCTATACTTCCAGCCAGGAATCAGAATAGAGGATATGTCCCAGAATAACCTTGGCGGTTTTGACATAATCCTGCAGTTCCTTGGTTTCGGCCTGGGGTTCCTCGCCGTCCATGACCGCCAGCACAACGTCCCGGATATCCTGGCGATTGCCCTTGGCAATATCGGTCAGCTTCTCGTCAAGCGGGTCGGAAATAACCGAGTACATGCCATATCTTTCCAGCATGATCATGTATGTCTGATTGAGAATCGGGCGCAGATGAGCCGGGGGGCCATTGGAGATATTCGACAGGCCGCAGGTGCTCTTGCAGCCGGGCGCGATATCGCCGATCATCATCTGGAAATTCAACAGGCTCATGAGCTGATCCTGCTGCACGTTAACCGGGGTGACAATGCCGTCAAACCAGATTTTTTCGTTACTCAGACCGGCTTCATTGGCAACCATCATCAACTCCACTGCCAGGGCCGCTCGCTCGTTCTCGTCCCGGGGCAGACCTTCCGGACCCCACATGAGCCCAATAAAATCAGCATTGTACTCTGCCGCCAGGGGAATCATTTTTTCATATCGTTCCGGGCGGGCCATGATGGAATTGATCAGCGGCGGCTGTTCAGTTTCCTTGTAAACCTTCAAACCGGCTTCAATGGCATCAATATTGGAAGTATCCAGAGCCAGGGGCAGATCAACTACCTCCTGAACCGTCTGGACCACCCAGGGCATTAAATCATGGCCGTCTTTTTTGGCCGGTCCCAGGTTAATGTCGATATAATCCATGCCTCTGGCCTTCTGATCCAGCGCCTCTTCCTGAATCGGCTTGGGATCACGTTCTTTGTAAGCCTGGCCGATTTTCTTGGAAATAACGTTCAAGCTTTCACCGATAAGTATCATAATCACTCTTCCTTGGTTGGTTATTTTAGGGGGATCCGGACGGTCCAACCTGACCGCCCGGATATCTCCTTAGCCTTATTTTTTTGCTTTTTCTTTAAGAAGCGCGGGCAGATGCGGTGCCTCCCGGGGTCCGACGGTGATGGTCCAGTCGGGCAGTTCCTCTTCCACTTCACCGGTAATAGCTGCCGCGTAACCGGGGATGATCAGTTCGGTGGTTTTGGCTTTATCCATTATGCCGCATTTCTTGACAAAGGCACCCACGTCATCACCGGCGAATTTACCCGCCGCCCAAGCCGTCAACACGGACAGGCCTTCGGAATCCTTGATCAGAAGCCAGGTGGGGACCTTGCTGTTTTCGATTTCACCGGCCACAATAAAATAGGTCAGGGCGAAATTGGTGGTCACCACGATGGGAGAATTTTCATCAGGATTATTGATCTCGTAAATACCCTCGACAACCGTCATGGGTCGCTGCGGATCCGTAAAAATATTCAAACGTTCCAGCAGCAACGGGAAAAGACTCTCTCCGGTGAAATCGGACATTACCACGATACCGCCGTATTTGGCGACAAACATGGCCGCGACCATGGTTTCCACGTCGAGGTTGGATGCCATTTCACAGGGAAAGGCAATGGTGGTAAAACCAAGCGACTTGTTCTGATCTTTCAGGGCCGCCCGGCGCATGGCAATCTGATCTTCCAGGGCCTGCTTGACTTCCCGGGAACCGGAGTCGAGCACGATCTCCTTAAGCCCCATTTCCATCAGCTTGTCGGACAATCCTATCAAGCCTTCCACGGAATCAGCCTTGACCGCCAGGGGCAGATCAGCGTCCAGGGCCATCTTGCCGAATTCTTCCAGGTTGTCCTGGTTGGCACCATACATGAGCGGTCGTTTAAAGGCGCAGGCATCGATACCGGCCTTCATCACGTCCGCCTTTTCAGACATGAGGATGACGTTGAATTCGGAGGTTTCCGCGATGGTTTTGGCGGCGGCGGCAAAAGCCTTGGCGTCACCGGTATCCTTAACCGCTACCATTTCAGGGCGCAGATTAAAGCCGACCCGTTCGTACTGCATGGCGTTCCAGGCTTTCAACTTGGCTTCCAGATCCTTCTGGGCGATATCCGCGTTGACCAGAACGGCCAGGACAGTGGGGTTGTAAAAAGTTTTTTCATGACGATACATGACGGTTTCCCCGCCAGCAGTACGGGCACGCACGCCCTTACCGAGCTTGACAGGCCGGATCGGAGGCGCGGCCGCTTCTGCCAGTTGCTCCCTGGCTTCATCCGATACATAGGGGCAACTGTCCAGCTCCGCCTTACCTGCTGCCAGGTTCATGGCAAACGCCAGGCATGTCGGCGATCCACACTCCTTGCAGTTGGTCTGCGGCAGGAGTTTGAAAATCTGAATTCCGGTTAATGCCATTGTTCTCTCTCCTTATTATATGAATTTGAATGTTTAATTATCTCAATACCCATTTAAATCAGACGCGGTCGGCTGCCTGGACTCCTTGTTTCCGTCAACCGGCCGCGCCTGAACCCAGGTATAATTGGCTTACATCAGCGATTCCATGGACAGAGCCGGATGACCCTTTTCCTCCAGGAAGGGACGAATTTCCTCTTCCGTAACGCCAACGGTTTCATCGGCGATCATGTCATAAAAGTCCGGCACACCCAATGCTTTGCCCCGGGCGTCCAGCCGCTCTTTAAGCTCTTCCTTGAGCATCTTGGGCATCCAGACCATCCGCAGCAGACCGCCCTCGTCCTTATCACTGGGACCGTCACCACGGATGAACTTGTTTTGAGTAACGTTGAACTTGGAATGCCCGACAAATCCGGGTGAAGTGGCGCCGCCGCCCATGACACCGGCCAGGGTGGTAAACTTCATACCGCAGGGCGTTTCCCCGGCATATTCACGGTTGACCGTCATGACCCCGTTCAGATTGGGCAGGGTAGCGGCGATACATTCGCAGCAGCCGCAAGTGGTCATGGGATCATGGACTATGGAGTAGAAATTATAATGGGTCACGGCCCCACGGGAGGCCTTGTAAATGAATTCATTCACCCCTTTCCACTGTCCCAGCCTCGGATCCAGGCATTCACCCTTCTTAATGGGCTGATTGGGACCGGTAGGATTGATTTCGTAGGAGGCTTTGCAGTCCATCCAGTTGTAAGCGCCGCACAGGCCGGTCCGCTCCGGGCTGACTGAACAGACATGGTTGGGGGCAAAGGATTGACAGAGGGTACAAGAGTAGAAGGTTTCCACATCCTCGTCAGTCATCTTGTCAACCCGCTCGTCACGTTGCTTATATTCCGCCCGGGCGGTTTTGGTCAGCTGATCCACGTCTTTCTTGTCGGTATAAAGCGTCACCTGGACCTTGTCCAGAATCTTACCGAAATCCTGGTGCATTTTGGCGTGCAACACCACCCCGATATCCTTCAGGGTGAAACCTTTTTCCACGGCGGATTTGCTGACCCGGACCCAGGAAATGTCGCGCTGCCCGATATGCATGACGCCTTGAATATAATTGACCAGATGATGAATCTGCCGTTCCAGAATCGGCTCGAAATCAGTCTGGAATTCACGGCCGGCGATCTGGATAAAGATTCCCAGGGGCAGAGTATCACCCTCGTTAAGATCCGGAATATCCTTGCCAACCACCTCGACCTTGGCATCTTCAATCTCTTTCATGTCAGCCGACTTGACCAGCTCGGTGCACTGGGTCTTGCCGCCGCCCATCTGGGAATGCAGATCTTTTCCGCGCACCCGCTCGCCTTCATAGGCCGGTCCGAAGGAACAGGGAATATCGATTTCAGACACGGTAACCTTCAGGCCGCGGACTTCCACTGACCGCTGTACCATCTCGTCATGAGGCACGTTGGCCACCACGTGTTCGTAAGTACAGATACCGGTCGGCAGGATCTCGGGAATGTCCGTGTCGGCCAGGGTGGGGAAACCCCAATTGACGCAACCGGCGGCCGCCACGGCCCACTCGGTACCAATATCACCCAGGGCGTTGACAAAGGCGAAGATACGATTCTTGTTGTACAGCAGAATCTTTTTATAATCCCCCGGCTGCACGCCACCGAATGACATGGCCGCCCGGTTGGCGAATCCCAGAGCGAATACCGCTGAGGAAATATCCGGTCCGAACGGGACGATACGGGTATTCCAACCAATCTGAACATCAGCTTCGATCAACTGATCTATCAAAGTGGTACCATTATGATTGGCCGCGCAGAAGATATAAAGGTTCCTTTTCTGATAATCCTCTACTATCATTTTAGCAGTTTCAGCGTCAGGTGCCGCGCCGACCATGGCCGCGAATCCTGGAGCGGAACCATCAACGAATTCCACCCCGCGTTTACGCAGAATGATATCATCGGCCGGTCCGACCCATTTTTTGCCATTTTCCAGATCCGGGTCTTCTTCCGGATAATAAAAATCCGGTTGCTTGACGATCCGCAGAGCTTCCTTGATCTCATAAGCCAGGATAGCGGCCATACCCGCGTCCAGCAGGGGGCCCAGATAGGGCAGATAATTTTTACTCTTTATATGAGGTGGAAGCAAACCGCGCGCAAAGGCCAGCGGCTTTTGCAAATCTTCCAGAGTTTCAACTTTCATGCCCAGCAGGGAATAAATAACCGGCAAATAATAACCAGTATTGGGAAATTCAACTTTGGTATCCGCGTTCATGGATTCAAGGGTGTTTCGGAGTTCACCCTCCACCTGGGATACAACTTTATAGCCGCCCTGTATGGCAGCAAACGCAACTAACTTAGACATATCCTTCCTCCTTCGTTGAGGATTTTTTTATTGTCCTGCGCACATCCCGCGACATGCCACACAGTGATTATCCTTCCAAGGCCTGCCG
>JAWOCW010000004.1:0-2580 GCA_046483615.1 Desulfosudaceae bacterium | reverse complement strand
TCAATAACCGGAGCTGTGCGATCGATTTCCAGTTCCGGCGGGACTGGTTCGGAAAACGGTCGGGTGGATTCCCCGCCGATATCAAGGATATCTGCTCCTTCGGCGATCAATCGTTCGGCCTGACGCAGGGCGTCGTCGAATTTCTCGAATTTACTCCCGTCGGAGAAGGAATCGGGAGTGGGATTGAGTATGCCCATGATCAGCGGACGCCCGCCCAACTCCAGGACATGGTTGCCCCAGGCCAGGGTGGTCACGGAATTACGGTGCATGGCTGTTTTTCAACGCTCCCTTTGGTCCTGGTCGGTTTCCTGGTCGGTTTCGTCAGAATCGTCATCAGCGCCTTTTTCCGGGGAAGCAGATTCCGCCGGAGCCCCGCTTTGTGAATCATCGGCGGCGCCAGTCGGCGCGGTTGACTCCTCCGCGGCTTCGGCCTCAGTCCCGGCCGGTTCTTCCGGCCGACTTTTTTCCGGCCGACTTTTTTCCGGCCGGCTCTTTTCCGGAGTCGGGCTCCAGAGCTCGATGCCCGGCCGCAGCGATCGTATCAGTTCGTCCAGCTCCACGCCTATGACGGTCTCTTTTTCCAGCAGCAGATCGGCCAGTTTGTGGAGAATGTCCATATTGTTGTTTAACAGGGAGCGGGCTTTGTCATAACTCTGATTGATAAGATTGAGGATCTCTTCATCTATTTTTCTGGCCGTATCTTCCGAATAATCTCGGTGCTGCGCGATTTCCCGTCCGAGAAAGACCTGTTCGTCGCTGCTGGTGGCGTAAGACAGCAGTCCCAGGTTTTCGCTCATGCCCCAGGAACGGATCATCTTCTGGGCGATATCGGTAGCCTGTTTTATGTCATTGGCGGCACCGGTGCTGATGCGATTAAAGACCAGCTCCTCGGCGACGCGGCCGCCGAAAGAAATGGACAGTTCATTAAGGAGATGGTCCTTGAATTTAAAGTCCCGCTCCTCCGGCAGAAACCAGGTCACGCCACCGGCATGTCCCCGGGGAATGATGGTAATTTTGTTGACGGAATCGGTCTCGGGCAGCAGCCGGGCCACGATGGCGTGGCCAGCTTCATGGTAAGCCGTGATTTTGCGGTCTTCTTCCTTGATGACCTTGGATTTTCGCTCCAGCCCCATGTAAATTTTATCTTTAGCGTCTTCAAAATCAAGACGGTCAATTTTTTCCTTGTCTCTCTTGGCGGCATACAGGGCGGCTTCGTTGACCAGGTTCTCCAGGTCTGCCCCGGAAAAACCGGGTGTGCCCTTGGCAAGATTTTCCACGTCGACATCATCCGAGACCGGAATTTTTTCGATATAGACAGTCAGGATAGCCAGTCGGCCCCGAATGTCCGGCAGCGGTACCACTACCTGGCGGTCAAACCGTCCCGGCCGCAGCAAGGCCGGATCCAGCACATCCGGCCGGTTGGTGGAAGCTACCAGAATAACTCCTTCGTTGGATTCAAACCCGTCCATCTCCACCAGCAGCTGGTTGAGGGTCTGTTCCCGCTCATCGTGACCGCCGCCCAGGCCGGCTCCGCGGTGTCTGCCGACGGCGTCGATCTCGTCAATATAGATTATGCAGGGGGCGTTTTTCTTGCCCTGCACGAACAGATCCCGCACCCGCGAAGCGCCGACCCCGACAAACATTTCCACAAAATCGGAGCCGCTGATACTGAAAAAGGGCACTCCCGCTTCGCCGGCAATGGCCCGGGCCAGTAAGGTTTTACCGGTTCCTGGAGAACCGACCAGCAGAACACCCTTGGGGATACGGCCCCCCAGGCGGGTAAACTTTTTGGGGTCTTTTAAAAAATCAATAACCTCGGTAACTTCTTCCTTGGCCTCGTCAATGCCGGCCACGTCGTCAAAGGTGACTTTGGTGGGGCCGTCAGACAGGAGCCTCGCCCGGCTTTTGCCGAAAGACAGGGCCTTGCCGCCACCGGATTGCATCTGGCGCATGAAGTAAATCCAGATGGCGATCAACAGTATCATGGGCAGCCAGGAGATGAGCGCCGACATGAACCAGGGCGCTTCCGCCGGTGGCTTGGCTTCAATAGCAACATCCTTTTCCCGCAGGTGTTGAATCAATTCGTTGTCATCGGGGGCGTAAATTTTGTATTCTTCACCATTTACGTTGGTGGCGTAAATATGAGAACCTTGTATGACGGCTTTATCGATGGCATTGCTCTCCACCATGGTCAGGAACTGCGAATAGGTTAAGGTTTTTTCCTGCTGTTGCTGCTGCTGATTGAATATGTTGTATAGCATTACCATCATCAGGATGATGACCAGCCAGAGCGCCATATTTTTAAAAAATTGGTTGTTCAAAAAAGATTCCTCCTGCCAGCTGAGGTGAGCCTGGCTACTGGGTTGTCTGCTTGCCGGGCGGCTATGGTCCGGTTCGACCGGTCCGTCCGGGATGAAGATTTCAGCCGGAAAGATCAGAAAAACATCTGCGGCTAAATAATATTACGGCTTCTGAAAATCCCATATCAGGCTTGCGAAGCTTTTAAATTTATATTACCTAAATATAATCAGTGTCGTTAAAAAGGCAAGGAAAAATAAGAGTCTTGATCTGATCGGAGGG
>JAWOCW010000405.1:0-7570 GCA_046483615.1 Desulfosudaceae bacterium | reverse complement strand
GATTCCTAATCCATGTGCCGCAAGTTCGATTCTTGCCGGGGGCACCATAAAATCAATAGGTTAGCCTGCGAGAGCGGACTTGATTGATTTAACATTGCGGATATGCGCCCAATCACCTTTACCTGTTCAACCAATCAATAGAAACTAAATGCTCTATATGGCTAAATTCCGGATCACCCGTTACAACAACGGCATCCTCGCGACGGGCTGTGGCTGCGGCAAAACAATCCGCAAAAGAAAGCGGGTATTCTGCTTTAATCCTGGCTGCATCAATTACATCGTCCGTACCATTTGAAATAATCGTGATGGGAAGACCGGGCAGGATCGTATCTAAAAAGATATCCGCTTTTTCAGGACCTCGCTTGCGGGATAAAATATAGTACATCTCTCCGATATTAACATCATTCATTAAAACAGGCGGGCCGGACTGCTCTGCTTTTTTTAAGATACTGAGCACTTTTTCAAACCCGGCCTCCTTGTTTAAATAGGCAAGAAGGGCGTAGCTATCCAGCAGCCTTTTTTTCTTCACGGGCTTTTTCCTTTTTCTTTTCCGCCAGCAACGATTTGGTAAGCGAGGATTTCTCCTTAAAAATCCCACAAAAAGAATCAACCGGATTATCCGGAAGCGGCGTTATCCGCATATAATCCCCTTCTGATTTTACAACAAGTTTTTTCCCGGGAATGATATTCAGCCTTTTTCTGATTTCTTTGGGGATAACAATCTGTCCCCGATTTGATGTTGTCACAATTGGCATAATGCACCTCTTTTTTTTCCGTCATACACAATCAAAATATGTATGATACTTTTAATATAATAGCGCATAATTTATTTCCTGCCAACATTTTTATTTCAATACCAGCTTATTTATATTATCTTTGGGAAAAGAGATTCTGGAGAATATAAGATGAAACAGGGCGAGCTGTTTAAAACCAGATTTGTACCCGGGAAAAAGGGTTCCGGCCGGCTCTTCGAGGAAGAGTTTGAAGCGCACGGCAAACCGGTAACCTGCCTGGGCATGACCTTTGAAAAGGATGAGGCCAAGCGTGCCTGTTTTACCGAATAGCTGCGCAAAAAGATAAAAAAATTATATCAACATATTTTGTACACAATAACTTAACTTGATTTAAGTCAGCCCGGGAGAAATCATCATGAATATGAGAAAGACCATCCGCCTGGCGGGGCTGTTGCTCCTTTCAGGTCTTGTCATGTCAGGCTGCGCCATGCTTGAAGAGGCGGGCATGTGGGAAAAACCCGAGGCCAGGGTTTCCGCGGTCAGGCTGACCAAGCTCAGTTTTACCGGGGCCGACCTGGATGCCACCGTCGAAGTTCATAACCCCAACCCATATGGAATCAACCTGGGCCGGCTGGATTACGCCCTGATGGTCCAGGAAAAACAGGTTTTAAAGGGTGAACAGAACCGGGATATCGCCCTTGAAGCCGATAGTTCACAGTCCCTTGTTTTTCCGGTGGGAATAAAATTCGAGGATCTGCTGGCAGCCGTGTCCGGCCTGAAACAAAAAAGTGAAGTTGATTACGAGCTGACCGGCGGGGTCAGCTTTGTGATACCGGTAGCAGGAGAAATCCGGGTTCCTTTTAATAAAAAGGGCCGATTGCCCGTGCCGAAAATGCCGAAAATCACCGTGGAACAACTGCGGCTCGATGATTTGAACATGCTGGGCGCCTCTTTGATACTCATCCTGAACCTGGACAATCCCAACGATTTCGGCGTCAACCTGGACCGGTTTGATTATTCCTTCAGGCTGAATGGCAACCCCGTTGCCGGCGGCGGAGCCACTGCCCGGGTAGCGGCCGGGCCCGGCCAGACCAGCCGGATCGAACTGCCCCTGGATCTCTCTTTTGCCGGTTCCGGCCTGGCCCTGTTCAAACTTTTAAAGGACGGCGGGAATCTTGACTACAACCTGTCCATTGAGGGAGAAGCCGGCAGCACCCATAAACTCTTAAACCAGATTCCCTTGCAGACCGATAAAACCGGCACTATCAAGCTGAGTCGGTAAAAAGAGGAATCCTCCGGCCACAAGACCATGAAAAAAAACGCGGGATATGTCATTGCCGGCGCCGCCAGCGGTTCGGGCAAAACCACCTTCACCCTGGGCCTGATGGCCTGGCTGCAAAAGCGGGGTTACACGGTGGCGCCCTTTAAAACCGGTCCGGACTTTATCGATCCCGGCCACCACACCCGGATTACCGGCACGGCCAGTCGCAACCTGGACGGCTGGATGCTCTCCCGAAACTACAACCTGGACACCTTTTTCCGCCACGCCGCCCGGGCGGATGTGGCCGTGGTGGAGGGTGTCATGGGGCTCTACGACGGCTTCGACGGGATAAGCGAGGCTGGTTCCACCGCCCAGATGGCCAAATGGCTGGACCTGCCCGTTATCCTGCTGGTAAACGCCGCCAGCATGGCCCGCAGTGCCGCCGCCCTGGTCAAAGGCTTCGTGGAATTTGATACCGGCCTCAGGTTCGCCGGGGTGGTCTTTAACAATCTCGGCAGCCCCGCGCACCTGGAATATTTAAAAGAAGCGGTTAACCACAGCCTGGAAGTGCCGGTGCTGGGCGGCCTCCTCCGGGATGAACGCCTGACCATTCCGGAACGACACCTGGGGCTGGTAACCGGCGAGGAACATGTCCTGGACCAGGCCGCCATCGACCGGCTGGCCGACATGATCGAAACGGGCCTGGACACGGACCGCCTGACCAGCGGCCTGGTGCTCAGCGTCGCTTCTTTCCGGAAAAAAGAGACGGTCCCGATCGGCCCCGACCCGGTTCGGATCGGGGTAGCCCGGGACGAGGCCTTCTGTTTTTATTACCAGGACAATCTCGACCTGCTGGCCGCCCACGGGGCCGAGCTGGTTTTTTTCTCCCCCATCACAGACCGGCATCTGCCGGCTGACCTGGCCGGGCTTTATTTCGGCGGCGGTTATCCCGAAGTTTTTGCCGAAGCCTTGTCCGCCAACCAGACCATGCGCGACCAGATTTACCGGGCCTGTCAAAACGGCCTGCCGATTTACGGGGAATGCGGGGGATTCATGTATCTATGCCGGGAGTTTGTTGATCGGGACGGTCGACGACTTCCCCTGTGCGGTTGTTTTCCCCTGGCCACCCGCCTGCTGGACCGCTTGAAGTCCCTGGGATACCGGGAGGTGACCCTGACGGAAGATACCATTATGGGGCCGGCCGGAACAACCGCCCGCGGCCATGAATTTCATTATTCGGAATTAGAAACTCCCGCATCCGATTTGCCGCCCCATATCGCGCCGGTCTATGCTGTTTCCGACCGGGGGAACCGGACGGCCACGGCCGAAGGCTTCCGCGTTAACCAGAGCCTGGCCAGTTACGTCCATGTGCATTTCGGCAGCAACCCCAGCCTGGCCGGCAACATGGTCGAGGCCGGCCGACAATACCGGAAATCAAAACAGACCGATCAGCCCGGGTAAAGCCCGGGGTTGCGCCTCCGGCCCTGTCCCTCGAGACTCCCTCAGAGAACTTCCCCGTCCCCGGCCACGGGCAGCAGCACGGTAAAGGTGGAGCCCTGCCCGGGCCGGCTGCTTACCAGGACCTCTCCCCCGTGCTGCTTGACAATGCCGTACACGGTGGCCAGGCCCAGGCCGGTCCCCTGATCGTCCTCCTTGGTGGTGTAAAACGGTTCGAAAATATTTTCCAGAACAAATTCATCCATGCCGCAGCCGGTATCCTCAAACTTCAGCCGGACGTAGCAGCCGGCCGGCAGCGGCGTCAGCGGATCGATTTCGTCTTCTCCTAATTCCACGGCGGCGGTGGAGATGGTCAAAGACCCGCCGCCGATCATGGCGTCCTGGGCATTGATGGCCAAATTCATGATGACCTGTTCCAGTTGCCCGGCATCACCCCTGACAAGGGGCAGCTCCGGGTCCAGGTCCCGGGTAATGGCTATATCTTCCCGGATGGCGCGGCGAAGCAGTTTTTCATACCCGGTCAGCAGCCTGTTGAGATCGACCTCCTGGAAATTCAGGGTCTGTTTACGGCCGAAGGCCAGAAGCTGGCGCACCAGGTCGCGCGCCCGCCCGCCCGCGGACATGATATCCTCCACCGCTTCACGGCGGTGATCGTCAGATTCCATGTCATCCAGCAATATTCTGCCGTAGCCCAGGATCGGCGCCAGCAGGTTGTTAAGATCATGGGCCGCCCCGCCGGCCAGACGTCCGATGGAATCCAGTTTCTGAGCCCGGTAAAAGCGTTGCTCCAGAAACGCTTTTTCCTTTTCCGACCGCCGGCGTTCAGTAATGTCGGTCCCAATGCCGCACAGGGCGATGGGTTCACCCGCCTCATTTCTGACAAGATGAGTGCGACAATCGAGGATGAGACGGTTGCCCGCGGCGTCAAAATTGACCACCTCCCCGCGCCAGGCGCCTTGGCGCAAGGTTGTCTCGAGAATCTCTGCCTGGGTGGCTCCTTCCCGGGAATCTTCGCCATAAACGATAACATTTTCCCCGATCAACTCTTCCCGGCTCTTGCCCAGCATGTCGCATTCAGCGTCGTTAACGTAGGTGATGTTCCCCTCCAGGTCAGTCACGGTAATCCGGTCCTGAATCTGGTTTAAAGTCAGGGCCTGCATCCGCAGAGCCTCCTCGGCGGCTTTCTGCTGGGTTACGTCCCGGACATTTTTCAGGACATAGGCGACCTGTCCTTTATGGTTGAGAATCGGGGTAAGGCTGATTTCCTTGTGGCGGCCGTCAATGGGACTGACCTCTTCATACCGGCGGTGCCGGCCGTCCAGAAAGGTCTGCTCGGCGAGACACTGCCGGCAGGGCGCTTCCAGATTTTTCATGACCCGGTAGCAGCGGGGATTGTCTCGACGCCGGCTTTCCGGAACCCATTCATGATCTTTCCAGTTAGATAAAAGAATGCGGTGATTTTTATCAATCACCCTCAAGAGGCTGTCCACGGCGCTGAGGGTACTGCTTAACAGGGAATCATATTCGTCCCGCTCGGTTTCCGCCTCCCTGCGCTCGGTAATATCCTGGTCCGTCCCGAACAGCCGTTCTACCCGCCCGTCGGCACCTTTTTCCGGAAAGCCACGCGCCAGGCACCAGCGAGTCTCACCGTCTTTGCGAAAAGTCCGGATAACCAGTTCATAGGGAATACCGTCCGTCTTGGCCTTGAAGCTGGCCTGGCGCAGCCGGGCCATGTCTTCCGGATGGGTATACTCGCCATGCTCGGCCCAGCGGCCGGGTTTTTCAGCGGGATCCAGCTGAAAAATACGGTAAAGCCCGTCCGACCAGGTCACCTCATCGCTGTCGATATCCCACTCCCAACTGCCGACATGAGCGGTCCGCTCGGCGCGGGCCAGCATAGCCTGGGTTTGTTTATGAGCCTGCACCTGCTCTTGCAGTTCGCTGATGGTCTTTTCCAGCTGACTGATCTTTTTGACCAGGCTCTCCTGGCGGGGTTGTTTTAGTCCCATAATATTTCCACGATATTACCCCCAGGCAAGAACCTGTTGGCTGGTGTGGCTTAACCCCAATACTGTTCACTTAAGATAATTTTTATGGTATACTCTTTTTCAAACCACTTTGAAAAGGAGGACTTATCATGGCAAGAAGCGTTGCAGAATTGCCCAAAGGGACGAGAATCACGGATTACATCAGCCTTGGTGTCATCAGCAAGACCTTCCCACTTGAAAAAATTATGGAGGCCGCAAAGATTACAGGGAAAGAAAGCCAGCGCCAACGGGACATGCCCGCTCATGTAGTGTGTTATTATGTCATTGCGCTTGCGCTCTACATGCAAGCCTCTTATCAAGAGGTGCTCAGGTGTCTTCTTGAGGGGGTTCAGTGGCTGAAGGGCCCGGAAGACTTTGTGAAAGTTACCGGCAAATCCGGGATATCCCAAGCTCGAAAACGCCTGGGATATGAGCCGATGCAGTACTTGCACGATCAGCTGGTCAAGCCGATTGCGACTAAGGAGACTCGTGGTGCCTGGTATCGGGGCTGGCGCCTGGTCAGCATTGACGGCACAACCCTTGACATAGCCGATACGAAAGAGAACGAAGCCTATTTCAATCGTCCTGGGGCGAGTCGGGGTGAAGCGGCCTACCCCCAGCTCCGATTGGTGTCTCTGGTGGAGAACGGTACCCATGTGCTGTTTGGGAGCCAGATTGGCAGTTGTCGAACGGGTGAGAACGCTTTGGCCGACAAGGTTGTTGAGTCTCTCCAGTCCGGATTTCTTTGTCTTGCGGATCGGGGTTTTTTCAGTTTTTCGTTGTGGAACAAAGCTCATGGTACCGGAGCGGATTTGCTCTGGCGAATGAAAAAAAACGCCGTGCTCCCTGTTGAAAAACGATTGGAAGACGGAAGTTTCCTGAGCCGCATTTATTCCAATCTTAAGGATCAGAGGAACAACAGAAACGGTGTAATAGTCCGGGTTATAGAATACCAGCTTAAGGGAGATCCCGATGCGGAAGAAGTATACCGCCTGATAACAACGATCCTGGATCCTGAGCTTGCCCCGGCCAAGGAGCTTGCGGCCCTGTACCACGAACGGTGGGAGATCGAAACGGCTTTTGGTGAGCTCAAGACTCATCTGCGGGGCGCACGTATTGTGTTGCGGAGCAAGATGCCGGAACTGGTGCTCCAGGAAAGTTATGGTTTGCTTATGGCTCATTTTGCTATTCGAGGCCTTATGCATGAGGCAGCACTCAAGGAGGACGTTGATCCTGATTGCCTTTCATTTATTCACGCGGTTCGGGTGGTGCGGCGAAAACTACCGATGTATGTCGCTTTTCCCCCCTGAAGACCGCAAAATTTTTCATGAACGGGTTCTTGTCGAATTGTCGCAGAACCGTGTTGTATCGAGCCGGGGAAGAAAGGTCCCCCGTGGCGTTAAACGAAAGATGAGCAATTATAGCCTTCGGCCAAGGACACCTATGACGACATTCTGGGTTGATTGTAAAATTCATCTTTTATCAACTAAGTGAACAGTATTGGGGCTAGCAGGTGTAGCCAAAAGCCGGCCCTGGCCCCAATCGACTCGTGAAAAATATCCGGGTTAACCCGGATAATGACGGTGTCGGACTAAAATTTAAAGCCGATACCTAACGTATAGACAAACCGTCCATCATCAAAATTGTCATCCGCGTCTTTTTCGTCCTCAAAAAGAAACTCATATTCCAAACCCAGGTTGATGAACGTCGTATCATTGACAAAAATTTTCGGTTTTGTCGTCAGCCTCGGTTTGTCAAAACTCCCCGGCGGCTTCAATACCGAAATGCTTTGTAAAATTGTAACCCGCGAATGGGCTCATTTCAAAAATCCCCGCCCTTATCTCGGAGCGAACAAAGGGTAGGAGGTGAAGAATGACGGCGGCTACCATCAGTGCTGCATGATGCCCTGTTTTCATTGTACGTCCTCCTCTATATGCTCTATATGGTTGTGTTTTGCTGTTGTCTTTGCGGATTTTTCAAACACCCGTGCTTCTTATCTCCGTGTCAACAGAACGAGGCGATATCGAAAGGCAAAAAGAAGACAGGCTGAATGATTGACAAACAGCCTGTCTTCCTTTTTGCCTGCTTTT
>JAWOCW010000402.1:0-8443 GCA_046483615.1 Desulfosudaceae bacterium | reverse complement strand
CCAAAACCCGAAAAGAAAAAGGCAAAAAGCCCCAGACAGACAAAACCCGCTATTCCCGCCATGATGCCATAGCGAATCTTTTTGTTTTTCCACCACGGAATGATGTCCTCTGCGGCCCGAGGTTCATCGGCAGCCGGGGCTTTATTCGATTCGGCCCTGGCTTTTGCAGCCTGCTCAGCGGGCGGTCTTTTCGGCGTCTTCCGGGGGGCAGCGGCCGCCTCTTTTTCAGGAGCAGCTTTCTTTTTTTCAGGAGCCGCCTTCTTTTTCCCGGCAGCGGCTTTCTGTTTTTGAGTGCCAGCCGGCTTTTTGTCCGCAGTGATTTTCTTCTTTTCGGTAACAGCCTTTTCTTTTTCGGTATCTTCCCGGATATCTGCCGTATCTTCGGCCGGCACCGGTTTGAATACGACCTTACCGGATTCATGTACGGACTTACCGGCTTTCTTATCCTGCCGTCTCGTCAGTTCCTCCAAGAGGCTCTGCAACGGCTTATCAATTTCCCTGGTAATGTTCAGTTCTGGATATTCAATCTCGATCGTCGGCCTGTCCCAGTCGAGTATTTCGTATACAGCTTCTTCTCCGCTGGCGGCCTCGGTCGTCGCCGCTACCGGGAGGCCTTTTTGCAAATAGATACGCCCTTCTTCATTTTCTCCTGCTGTTACCTTCAGGGTACAGGTGGTTCCTTCCATTTCCGACATCTGGAGAAAAGAAGCCAGGCTGATGCCATGAAAGACGCCGCCGACGCCACCTGCCATTTCATGCACAATTTTGTCTGTCAGGGCTGTAAAATCGATCGGCTTTGCAAAATATTGCATGGCGCCGTTGAACTTTATGGCAGACTTGATTTTACCGGTTTCAAGGCCGGACATAACCATAAAAGGAAGACGGGCGTTATTTTTCGTGATCGTTTTGAGGTATTCAAAGTCGCTCTGGGAGGGGGCGAACAAGTCGATAATAACAATATCAATTTTTGTCTTTTTGAGGATGGCAGCAGCTTCCTGAAGGCTTTCCGCCGTAAGGACATCAAAATCACTGGCCTGTTCGTGTTTTCGAAGCAGGCTGGAAATTTTGTTAATTATAAGCGTATCAACACTTACGGAAAGAATTTTTTTCATGCGAAACCTTCAGTAGCCGTGTTAGACGCCCCCCCAAAATCTTGTTTAATTTACCATATTTTTTAAGAAAATCAAGGTCAAAATAAAGGAAAAGTAGGACTTGGGGACGCCCTTTATATTTTTACATTTGCTTTTGTGATCGTTTGCGAGATGAGATATTCGGCTTAACAATTTACAGGAAAGTGGCGCGCCAGCCAGTCAAGCTGTAAGGTGATATTTTTCTCAAACCAGTCACCGACATAAATATCAAAATGCCCGGCGTCCAGCTCGATGACTTCTCCCTTTTTAAGCTTTCTGGCATAGCGCAAGGTTGGCCTGACCGGCGCTACCGTGTCTTTCAGGCAGGCGATCAACAGGGTGGGGGCGTCGATCCCGGCGGCACTCGCGCCCGGAAAATAAGTTGGAATCATAAACCCGAAGCGCGCCGCCACATAGGCGGGGAAATTGCTGCCTTCCGGAATAAGCGCGTTATACCCGTCCATGGCATCATGAGCGGACATCAGGGCCGCGTCGCCGGGATGGCCGACCAGATTGACCATGACAGGAGTCTTCCGGAAAGGCATGGTCAGGAAATCCAGTATTGCCAGAAACGATACCTTGATTGAGCTGACAGGGTGCAGCGCCAGACCTGAAGCGACGCCGCTGGTAAAGGGGCATTGGGACATAACCCCGGCAATGCCGGGGACAGTTGCCGCGGTCTTCAGCACGTGACCACCGCTGAAAGAGCTTCCCCAGACAATGACGTTGGAACCATCCACGCGCGGTTCATTCTGAGCGTGCTGAACAGCATTTTTCCAATCCTCCAGCTGGCTGCTTATCTTCAGAAGCTGCCGCGGCTCGCCGGAGCTGTCCCCAAAGTAACGATAATCAAACAGCAAACAAGCATAGCCCGCCTCGCGGAATCGTTCAGCAAAAGCATCAAGGCGCATGGCGCGCACAGCCCCCAAACCATGGGCCATCACAATAACAGGCGCGGGTGTGCCTGATTCCGGCAGATACAGCCATGCCGCGCAGGTCTCTTGGCCGGAAGTAAAGGTAATATCATGCCTCATCGCTAAACCTTTCTTAAAATTTCATGAAATATCCGGGTTAATCGGTTCCCGGCCCTTTGAAGACGGCCTGATCCTTACCGTTTTCCTTGGCTTCATAAAGCGCGGCATCCGCCCTCGTAACCAGCGCGTCCGTGGATTCACCCGGCTGGTAGGTGGCAATACCGATCGAGGTGGTGATTTTCACCTGCGGTGAAATATCCGGAAAGCGAAGGTTCGGGGTGGCGGCCAGCAGCCGCTCGGTGCCACTCGATTGGCTTTCCTGGCACTGGAAGTTGGAAAACACCACCATAAACTCTTCCCCGCCATACCGGCCCACATAATCCGTGGTCCGGGTATTGTCTTCCAAGGCCCGGGCAAAGGCGTTGAGCACCGCGTCGCCGGCCTGATGACCGTAAGTGTCATTCATCTGCTTGAAATCGTCCAGGTCCAGCATGCACAGCGAAAACGGGGTACCGGCCCGGTCTGAAAAGGCCTTTTCCCGGCTCAGCACTTCGAAAATCTCTCTTCGGCTCAACACCCCGGTCAAAGCGTCATGAGTGGCCAGGCGCGTGATGCGCCGCCGGAGCTTGGAGATGTAATTGGCCATGTAGGAAACCCAGACCAGGGCCATCATCATTATCACCCACCGCATGCTCTCCAACTGCGGATCCACCGCCCCGGAATCCGAAAAATGCAACAAGGTCATGGCCCCGGCATAAAGCCCGCCGGTTATGCCCGTAAGCACCAGCAAATCCCGCAGCCGGAGTCGGAAGGTGCCGAACATGAAGGCCAGAATATAAAGAACCGAGGCGGTCCCGCGTATCCGGTCGACCATGTAGTAGGCAATAATTGTGATAAACACAATGCCGCAGAGAATCTGGAACAAGGTGAGGCTGGGGTCACGGAACCGCTCATTAATGCCCCTGTACATGATGGTCAGAATGATGAGGTAGACACCTGACACCCCCGCCGTGATGATCAAAACAACGCTGAGTCCCAGATCCCGGGCATATCCCAAACGAATACCCAGGTAACACCCCGCGCCGATAAACAGATAACTGGCAACAGCCATCAATGTCCGGCGTATCCGCAATGCCTGCCGGGTATCACCTTTCGGGAAAATGCTGATCATAATTTTATTTCCGGGTTATGATAAAAAACTAAAAAATTTGCCCGCCTGGAAAACGGCTCCCCTGAGACAATTCCTATTTTACTTGAAAAACGCCAAACAATCCAGCCCGGGCCGTGGAATATCCGGGCTATGCTGCCATTTTTTTACCGCGACGCCATGATTTATAATTTCGTAAAAAATCAAATTTTGGACGGCAAAGTAAAAAGTTCAAGATCAAGGCGCGCGAAATCACGAGGAATGCAGCGTACTTATAGTACGTGAAATTCCGAGGGATGAAGCGCAACGAAGATATTGGACTTTTTACGAAGCCGTCATGATTGATTCAAATTGACAATCTTCGGCCAGGCCCAATATACTGCCAAAAACAACTACCCCTTATTTTTTTCACGGAGACCTGTTATGACACCGGATTTTCATTGGGACACTTTGGGACGGACCGGCCTCAAGGTGGGGCGCCTGGGCGTGGCTGCCAGTTATGGAGCGCCGACCGCGGCTTTTGAAGAAGCCTTTGAACGGGGATGCAATTATTTTTATACCGGTTCCGGCAGGCGTCGCGCGGCCATGGCCCAGGCCATCCGGAATATCTGCCGGGCCGGGCATCGCGAAAAACTGGTGGTGGCGGTTCAGACCTACGCCAGGATGGGGCTGGCCACGGAAAAATGGCTATCAAGAACGATTCGGTCCTTACAGATTGATTACGCCGATATTGTGGTGGCCGGCTGGCATAACCGCTTGCCGTCATCAGGGCTGATGGACAGAATGCGCCGCTGGCGGGAAAAAGGGATGTGCCGCTTTCTGGCCATGTCCGGTCATAATCGGCCGCTCTTCGGTCAAATGGCCGCCAGTGATCTTTTTGACGTGTTTCACGTCCGGTATAACGCCGCCCATCGCGGAGCCGAAGAGGATTGTTTTCCGTTGCTGAAACAGCCCCCCCGGCCCGGGATCGTAACCTATACCGCTACCCGCTGGGGCCATCTTTTACAACAAAAAAAAACGCCGGCCGGGGAAGCCCCCCTGTCGGCGGCCGACTGCTACCGGTTTGCCCTGTCCCATCCGGATGTGAATGTGTGCATGAGTGGACCGGCTGATACGGAGCAGATGCGACAGGCCTTGTCCGCCCTGGACAAAGGGCCGCTGTCCGAAGAAGAGATGGCCCGGGTGAAAAAGATCGGCGACCACGTTCACCAGCGCGGACCAGGCCTTTTCGGCTGACAGAACAGTAACCGGACATGGTGCCGCCCCTGAGCCGGGAAAGAGAGTCGCGGACCCCGCAAAAAACCGTCACCCACTCTCAGGCAACAGTAAGAAACAGCAAATATAAAAATATAAAGGGCGTCCCCAACTCCTCCCAACTGCTACAATATCGCCGTCAAAGGAATCCCCAGAATATTGCGGTCAAAGTAGACGACCTCGTCCCCCCGGTAGAGTACAATACCAAAGGGCACCTTGCCCGCTTCCTGCGAATCGATAAAACTCTTCAGGCCCCGCAGAGACTGTCGTTTTACCTGGACCCCGCCCTTGACTTCCACCGGAACAAGTTTTTCCTGGTAGGCAAGCACAAAATCCACCTCGGCGCCATTGCTGGTCCGCCAATAGTATACCGAGGCGCCCTGGACGGTGTTGATAATTTCTTTATATATCTCCGCAAACACGTGGGTCTCGAGAATGGCGCCCCATTGGGCGCAGTTGATCATGGTATCCACGTCGGGGTTTTTCAGGAAGTAATTCATCAGGCCGGTATCAAAACAGAAAAGCTTCGGTGATTTGGTGATCTGCTTGCGCTGGTTGATATGATAGGCGGGCAGCAGCGTGCCCTGGAACGACATCCGCAGGATGGACAGATACCGCTTGATGGTCTGCACCGACACTCCCGTGTTGGCGGCAATGGTCGACATGTTCATGACCTGGCCGGAATGAAAGGCCATCAGCCGATAGACATTCTGAAATGTCTCCATATCGCCCACCTGGGCCAGCTCCCGCAGATCTCTTTCGATATAGGTGCTGATATAGTTTTTAAACCACAGGGGGCGGCCCCGTTCCGAACCCAGGTTGTAAATTTTCGGATATCCGCCCCGGAATATGAACCCCAGAAGTTCTTCATCGCTTACCCGCGCGGAATCCCGCCTGACCGCGGAGGACAGGTCTTCAATGGTCTCCGATGAAATAATGGTCCGGACAAACCGGTTGGAAGTCAGCTCCAGTGCCTCCGCCAGGGAGAACGGCAAAAGCTCCAGTATGCCGGTACGACCGGCCAAAGATTCGGTGATGGACTGCACCAACTGGAAGTTGGCTGAACCGGACAGCAGAATCCGGTTGGCAAACCCCCTGTCCACCAGCAGCTTCAGGGAATGAAACAGTTCCGGCGCTTTTTGCGCTTCATCGATGGCGATATGGCTGTCGATGCCCTTGACAAACAAACCCGGATCTTCCTTGACGCGCAGAAGCAGCTCCCGGTCATCCAGGGAATAATAGCGCCAGTTCTTATCGTCACCGATGTAATGGTTAATCAGGGTGGATTTCCCTGACTGCCTTGGACCGGTGATGGACACAATGGGAAAAACGGAAAAATTTTCCGTAAGATACGGAGTGAGGGCGCGTTCTTTGTATTTCATAGTTTGTTTTTACCATATAATTTTAAAATGTCAATTAAAATTTTAATGGTAAAAAAGATACGGTTCATCTTATGATACCGTGGTACTGAGAGCCCCAATTCATAATGCGATAATTCCGGTTAAACATAAAGGGCGTCCCCAACTCCCTATCCCGGATATTTCACGAGTCGATTTGAGCTCGGCTGCAAGGCGGCCGATAATTATGTAGGGGCTGGCTTTAGCCTGCCCATCAATTGGGCGACCCCGGATCAAGGTCCGGGGCAGGCTCTGAAGGTCGCCCCTACATTATACCGCGAATATCGGCCAACGACGCAGGTGAGCTCAAGGTGACTCGCCCGCAGGGTGAAATTTTTTGATATAAAATTGCCTTTATTCCGCAAATCTAAAATGACAAATTGTAATTTTGAAATGATTGCTAAATGCAATATAAGAAGCTTAAATAATGAAACAAAGTAATGTTTTTCAAAAAATTTCATGAAATATTCGGGCTATACTATTTCCCTGATATACTTCTTTTTCAATAACCTCCAGAATACTACGGCAAAGGCAGTCAAAGGAATGGCAAGTATCATACCTATAATGCCGCCGAGTGCGGCGCCCCAGAAGAAGACCGCGAAGACGATAAGGGCCGGATGCAGACCTGTTCGATTGCCCATAATTCTCGGAGTGAGGATATAGCCTTCGATTGCCTGCACCGCAGCGAATACGACCAGCGTCAGCCCCACCCGCAAGACACCTCCATCATCGCCGAAATAGGCCAGCGGCAGCGCGACGCCAAGTCCCACGATGCTCCCCAGGTAGGGGATGATGTTGAGCAGCCCCAGCATCAAACCGATAACGATACTGTAGGGAAACCCGACCAGTCCAAACCCTATCGCAAAAAGTACGCCCTGGGCCAAGGCGATGATGATCTGGCCCCGGAAGAACGTCAGGAGAATGCCGATGAACTGATCTAACAGATAAAGAGCGTCTTGTTTGGTTTCCTTCTTCAGGAACGGCAAGAATTCACCAATCTGTTCGGGTTCAAATGGCTTAGCCTTAAGAAAGAAGGCTAAATAGAGGGGAAGGACAGCCCAGGCTAACAATCCAGTGGCAGACTTAAACATCTGCGCAATGGGTTGCAGCATGCGCTCCCACAAAAACCGGAGCACGTTGGCCACCATTTCCGAGGGATTCTTCAGCAGGTTGTCAAACTCGGACATCAGCCCGTATTTCTCAAGCAGCGCGGTGCCTTGGGGCCAAAGAGAGCGCCCCGCCTCCAGCACGGCATTGATCATGGACGGCAAGTCTTTGAACAGCTGGAGCAATTGATTGCCCGCAAAGATGCTGACGAGCCAGAGAAAGACTCCCAGGGGAATGAGCGCTAAAAGAAGGAACAGAACCAGGCCCCCGGCCTGGGATCCGCGGCAGGCCTTGACCAGCAAGTTGTAATACGGTCGTAACAGCATTGCCAGGATAAGCGCGACCATGGGCGGTAGCAATATATTCTGAAAAGCGCCGACAAAGCGCGCCAGTCCCCACAAAGCCGCGACAGAAACTGCCAGAAGCACCAACACCGCTCCCATCGTGATCGCGGCGGCAACCGCCGAACGTTGCCCCGGGCTGAGTTCGAGTTCTTTAAACATGATGTCTTCCAGGTTAATTATTAACGACCGGTATAAATAAAATACCACGGAAGACGGTTAAACTTCAATCAATTATTCCTTTTGGAATTCCGGTGGAATTCCGGGCGAATTACGGGGACAGTGTATCTATTTTTCTTGACATATAATGCGCCTGAGGTATTTTATATTCATGGCTAGAATGGCAAGAGTTGTGGCGGAAGGGATGCCGCATCACATCACGCAGCGCGGGAACAGGCGTCAGCCGACCTTTTTTTCCGATGATGATTATCAGGCATATATCGACCTGATGGCGGAGTGGTGCGGGACGTATGATGTGGCCATATGGGCGTATTGCTTAATGCCCAACCATATCCATCTGATTGCCGTGCCTGAAAAAGCCGAGAACCTTAGGCTTGCCATCGGAGAGGCGCATCGCCGTTATACCCGGCGTATCAATTTTCGTGAAGGGTGGCGCGGTCATTTGTGGCAGGAGCGGTTTTCTTCATTCGTAATGGATGAGCGATACCTGGTTGCCTGTGTGCGGTATATCGAAAACAATCCGGTTCGGGCAAAACTGGCAACGTCTCCGGACAAGTGGCCCTGGAGCAGTGCGTTGGCCCATATGGCGGGGAAAAACGACAAGCTCGTGAATGTGGAACCCGTGCTTTCGATCATAAGTGGTGACTGGCGGCAATTTCTGTCAGGGGCATTTTCAAATGAAGAACAGGAAGAGATCCGCAAACATTCACGAACAGGCAGACCGCTGGGAAAATCGGCCTTTGTGGCGGAACTGGAACACAAACTGGGCAGAAAGCTGAAACCGCAGAAACCGGGAAGAAAAAGAAAAGAGGAATAAATGGATATACTGTCCCCGGAATTCATGGATATACTGTCCCCGGAATTGTCCCCCCGGAATTGTCCCGGAATTGTCCATCTACCCCCCATTGCCGGA
>JAWOCW010000412.1:0-7246 GCA_046483615.1 Desulfosudaceae bacterium | reverse complement strand
AAAAAACAACAGGCAGCAACAGAACAAATACCACCACAGACAAGGAGAAAAACAATGAATAACCACAGAAAAAAACATCTGCCCCTGCTGGCCGCGGCAATTATGTTATGCCTGCCGCTTTTTAACCGACCGGCGCTGGCCGATTATATCCCCCTGTCTTTTGAAGCAGACGGACAGAGCCAATCAGCCGTGCTTGCCCGGAACAACAACAACAATTACGGTGTCGGCTGGACCGGCCAGGCCGGTTTTGAAGATTTGACCAAACCGCTGACCTTGATGATGAGCACCGGGGGGCTGCCTGATATGCAGGGAATCGTCTGCACCAACCTGGACGCTCCCATGGCCAATACGACCGTTTATGCTCCCGACCAGGTCCGCCTGCTGGGAGAAATTTATGCCCTGAGTGAACTCGGCGGATTCCCGCCCTGGAAGAACGTCACCATCCAGAAGGCCGTCTTCGTGCCCATGGATATCAATGACAACAATATTATAGTCGGCAACCTTTTTTATGAATACGAGAGCAACGGCGCGCTGAGGATCGGCGCGGTCCCCTTTGTGGCTGATGGTCCGGAAGCTGTCCCCACCCTGATTGTCGGCCGGGATGAAAGCGGTCAAATCCTGCCCCTGCCGGGCATCGGAACCTGGCTGGACAGTGCCGTTGCCACCGGAATCAACAATGACAATGAGATCACCGGCGCCGTCTTCGGCCTGATGATGGACAGCCACGATAACGCTATTTTGATCCAGGGTTTCGGCGCCGGCAAAACAGCGGTGGATGATGACGGCGCCCTGACCGTCGACGAAGTCAATATGTTCACTTGCGGGGGAAATGCCATAACAATTCCCTTCGGTATCAGTAACAGCGGAAAAATCAGCGGCCTGAGCGCTTCTTTGAGATATCCCCTGCAAAACGGCACTTTTCTGATGGATAACAACGGTAATTACCTGCTCACGGACGATGACATCCGCATTCCGGCCGGAGAAGAGAATCTCGGCTCGCTGGCGGATAATCTGACCATGATGAAATACGTCAAAAGCATCGGTTTTGTGGCCGACAACACCACGGCTGAGGGCCGGTACACCACTATTGATCAATTGCGGGATGAGGAGTTGCGTGATATTGAGACCGCCGGCGTGGCCGAAGTTTACGGAACCTTGATCTACAACATACTTGATTCCGATCGGGTATTGGGACAGACCGCCATCGATCCCGCCAGCGGCAGTCCGGCGGCGCTGACCACCATGACGGAACTTATCGGACAGATCGCGGCGTTCATGGGACAGACCCTCGAGCCGATCCGATTAACCAGCTATGACCAGTCCCGCTTTTACATGAGCAATCCGCCTCATTATGAGTCCGACCTTTCCCAGGGAAGGCAGTATCCCGGGTCCACCCTCAGCGGCATCAGCGACATCAATGCTTCCGGAACGGCTCAGGGTCTTTATACCGGAACCGAGGGGAACAGTTCCTTTCTTTATATTCCCGGTGTCTGCTGGGAAGACAACGACGGCTTCATCGACCTGATGGGCCGGCCCGCCTGTGTCACCGACGATCCCGAGACGCCCCTTTATATCCCGGTCCGGGTGCAGAACGCGCCCAACGACGTTTACGCGCTGGGTTTTGAGGTATCTTATGATACCAGCTTTCTGAAATTCGCCGGTTTCGTGGTTGATCCCGTCAACAGTCTGCCCATAGCGATGCTGGCCGACTGGCAGAGCGGTACCCAAGACAGCTGGCAGGGCGAAGAGCTGGGCGCCGGTGTTATCCGGGTCGGCGCCTATACCTCAACTGATCCCATCCGGAAAGGCCAGAAAGGTATTCTGGGATACCTGGCTTTCTATTCCACTTCCCCGGAAGTTACTAATCTCGAAATCCAGGGGCTGGTTGACGATATTGACGGCTGGACAGCCTCCGGAGCCTGTCTGTTTGAAGCCACGGGAGACTGCAACAATGACGGCGAAATAACCCCGGCCGATGCCTTATGCGCCTTTGAAAAAGGCATGGAAATCTGCGATACCAGCTGCGGCCCCTGCTGGGAGGTCCCCGGTGACGTGGACCAGGACAACGACACCGACATGTATGACGCTCTTTGTATCTTCGAGTACTACCTCGGCCTGCCAAGTTGCCTGGATTAAGCCGGGTTTGCGATTCAGTAAACAGCCAACCATCCCTCCCGCGATTAAATTCCGGTCACGGGGGGGATGTTTGGTTATGGCGTTTTAATTCGGGACTGTTTCATAAAAAACACTGTTTCATAAAAAACATGGAAAAATCCCTTTAATTTTGATATAATATATTTAAATATGTTCGCAAAAAGTACTTACCCCGTCGTCATTCCGGCGAAAGCCGGAATCCAGATTTTTTAGTAAGCCGTCAATTATGACCTGGCTGAAAAAACGCGCCTGACACTGGATGATGGAAAGAAACATGTGAACAGCCATGATTAAACCTCTGCCACCAAGTGTTTTATCCCCCCGACCCAGGATAAAACTCTATTTGTTGCTGCGGTCTTTTCTGGCGATCATGTTGCTGCTGATTTTTTCAGGCGCCCCGGCCGTTGCCTCTGAAACCACGCCCCCGCCCATCCGTTCCGCTTCCGAAGTGGATTATCCTCCTTTCTGCGTCACTGACGATCAAAACCGCGCTGACGGCTTTTCAGTGGAACTGCTGCGGGCCGCTCTGGCCGCCATGGACCGCGAGGTGGTTTTCCGGACCGGCCTCTGGACGGACGTCCGGGAATGGCTGGCCCGGGGAGAGGTGCAAGCCCTGCCCCTGGTGGGACGAACCCCGGAGCGGGAAAAAATATTTGATTTTACCTTTCCCTATATGTCCCTGCACGGCGCCATCGTAGTCCGCGACGGCACGGACGATATCCAGGACCTGAACGATCTTCGCGGCCGAACAGCGGCGGTAATGAAAGGAGATAACGCCGAGGAGTTTCTGCGACGCCGGGACCGGGGGATCGAAATTCAGACCACGGCCACCTTCGAGGAAGCCCTGCAAGAACTTTCCCAGGGGCGCTGTGAGGCCGTTGTCATGCAACGGCTGGTAGCCCTGCGCCTGATCCAGGAAACCGGGCTGAACAATCTTCGCATCATCAACCGGCCCATCGAAGGCTTCCGCCAGGATTTCTGCTTTGCCGTCCGGGAGGGGGACCGGGATATGCTGGCCCTGCTCAACGAGGGCCTGGCCCTGGTCATGGCCGACGGTACCTACCGGCATTTGCACACCAAGTGGTTTGCCTCCCTGCAGTTACCAGTCGGCCGCAGCATCATCATCGGCGGGGATCACAATTTTCCGCCCTATGAATTTCTAGATGAAAACGGGCTTCCGGCGGGATACAACGTGGACCTGACCCGGGCCATAGCCCGGGAGATGGGTCTGGATATTAAAATACGCCTGGGACCCTGGAAGGAAAGGCGCGACGCCCTGGAGAACGGCAGCATCGACGCCCTGCAGGGCATGTTCTATTCCCACCAGCGCGACCAGGTCTTCGATTTCACCGCGCCGCACCTGGTCAATCATTATGTCGGCGTGACACGCGCCGACGAGGAGCCTCCGCCTTCCTCCCCGGAAGAACTGGCCGGCCGGCGCCTGGTGGTCCAGCAGGCCGATATAATGCACGATTTCGTGGTAGAGAACGACCTTGAAGACCAGGTTACGGCGGTCGACACCCAGGGGGAAGCCTTGAAGCAGCTGGCCCGGGGGGAGCATGACTGCGCCCTGGTTTCGCGCCTGACCGCCTACTACTGGATCAACCGGCAAGGCTGGGACAACCTCACGGTCGGCCGGCAGCCGCTCCTCTCCGCTGAATACTGCTACGCCGTTCCCGCCGGCCACAAGGCCCTGCTGGCCTCTTTTAACGAAGGTTTGAAGATTTTAAACGAAAGCGGCGAATATCGTCGCATCCAGGACAAATGGCTGGGAGTTTACCAGGAGGATTCTCCGCCCGATTTCAGCACCATTATCAAATACACGGCTGTTATCCTGGTTCCCCTGGTCCTGATTCTTCTGGCCGGCGCTCTCTGGACCTGGTCATTGCGCCGGCAGGTGGCTGAAAAACGCGTGAACTACGTCAAAGCGAAAATCTGTGGCGAATCGCCGGGCGACTGGCCAGTCTCGGCGTCTGGAGCGTCAACCTGCCCGAAAATAAAGTCTACTGGACGGAGGAAGTGGCCACCATTCACGGGGCACCGGCGGGTCTTTCCCTGACAATCGAAGAAGCTCTGGCATATTACCCGCCGGGATTACGAAAAAGAATCAGAAAGACCTTCATGGTCTGCGCCCGGGAAGGCACCACCTTTGACGAAGAAGTGGAACTCATCAGGGAAACCGGCGAGAAAAGATGGGTGCGCGCCATCGGCATGGCCGAACAAAACAGCGCCGGCGTGACCATCAACATAAAAGGCTGTCTTCAGGACATCACCGAACGCAAGCAGGCGGAAGAGCATCAGGAAAGGCTGCAGCTCCAGTTGCTCCAGTCCCAGAAAATGGAGTCCGTGGGCCGCCTGGCCGGAGGCGTGGCCCATGATTACAACAATATGCTGGGGGTGATTATCGGCTACACGGAACTGGCCCTGAACAGAACCAGCGCCGATGATCCGCTTCATGATGATCTGACGGAGATATTCAACGCCGCCCGGCGTTCCATAGACATCACCAACCAGTTGCTGGCCTTTGCCCGCCGACAGACGATCAGCCCCGAAATAATTGATTTGAACGATACCGTGGAGGGTTCCCTGAAGATGCTGCGCCGCCTGATCGGTGAAGAGATCGAGCTTATCTGGCAGCCGGGAATAAATTTATGGCCGGTCTGCCTGGACCCCGTCCAGATCGACCAGATCCTGGCCAACCTGCTGGTCAACGCCCGGGATGCCATCGACGGAATCGGCACCATCACCATCGAAACCGGCAATGTCATCCATGAAGAGACGGAGGACGCCGGCCGGGAGATATCGGCTCCCGGCGATTATGTTCTGTTGATCGTCAGCGACGACGGCTGCGGCATGGACAGGGAGACACGGACCAACCTCTTTGAACCCTTTTTCACTACCAAGGAGATCGGAGAAGGCACCGGCCTGGGTCTGGCCACTGTTTACGGCATCGTCAGGCAGAACAACGGCTTTGTCACTGTCTACAGCGAGCCCGGCGGCGGAGCCACCTTCAGGATTTACCTGCCGCGACACAGGGGAAAGACCGGCGGGGAGGATGCAGAGCAAACGTCCCCTCCCCTGCCCCGGGGGAGCGGCGAAACCGTGCTGATCGTCGAAGATGAAGTTTCCATCCTGAGGCTGGCCCGGCGGGTCCTTGAAAAAACGGGCTACGCCGTGCTGGAAGCCGACGGACCGGATCGGGCCCTGGAACTGGCCGCGGAACACTCCGAAGAAACCGGCAGAATTGATCTGCTGATCACCGACGTGGTCATGCCGGAAATGAACGGCCGGGAACTGGCTGAAAAAATGCAGGACATCTATCCCGGCCTGGAGGTTCTCTACATGTCCGGCTACACGGCCGATGTCATCGCCCGCCGGGGCGTGCTGGAAACCGGCGTAAATTTCATCCAGAAGCCCTTCACCAACCATAACCTGGCTGTCAAGGTGCGGCAAGTGCTGGATAAAGACACCGAAAAGAAAATATAAGTGACTGAAAATCATATTCATAAAGAAAGATTGGGGCCTTATCCGAAAAAAAACCCCGGATATTTCATGAAATATCCGGGTTAAGAGTGTGAGGGAAGCGTAACCCATGGCTGAAATACTCATAATAGATGATGATGAAAGTATCTGTCGGCTCTTTTCCCGGGCCATATCCCGCATGGACCACCACCCCGATTATGCCCTTGACCTGAAAAGCGGCCTGAAAAAGATAAGAGAGGGGACCTGCGATCTGGTGCTGCTGGATGTGGGCCTGCCCGACGGAAACGGTCTGGAAGCGGTACCCGGTATCCTCCAGTCTCCGGGAGAACCGGAGGTGATTATCATCACCGGTCAGGGTGACGCCGACGGGGCTGAAATGGCGACCCGCAGCGGCGCCTGGGCCTACGTGGAAAAACCGCCGGTAATGGATCAGCTCACCCTGCACATCCGTCGGGCCCTCCAGTTCCGGGAACAAAAGAGCCTGGCCCGGCAACCCCAGATAATGAAACGGGAAGAAATCTTCGGTTCAAGCCCGGCCATCACCAAGTGCCTGGAGAAAGCCGCCCTGGCCTCGGCCTCCGAAGTAAACGTGCTTTTAACGGGTGAAACCGGCACCGGCAAAGAATTGTTCGCCCGGGCCATTCATCGCAACAGCCGCCAGGCGACAAAAAATTTTGTGCCGGTGGACTGCGCCGCCCTGACCGAAAGCCTGGCCGAAAGTATTCTCTTCGGTCATGCCAAGGGCGCTTTTACCGGCGCCGACCGGGACAACCGGGGCTTGATCCGGGAAGCCGACGGAGGCACGCTTTTTCTGGACGAAGTGGGCGAACTTTCCCTGGAGCTTCAAAAAAGTTTTCTGCGGGTTCTGCAGGAAAAAAGGGTCCGTCCGGTCGGCTCGGAAAAAGAAATTGATTGCCGTTTCCGGCTAATCGCCGCCACCAACCGCGACCTGGAAAAAATGGTTGAACAGGGGACTTTCCGCAAAGACCTGCTTTATCGCATCCTGGCCTTTTCCATCAAACTGCCGCCGCTGCGTCAACGAGACACTGATTTTCAGGAACTGGCCGTGCATTTTATCCAGGACTTCTGCAAACGCGAGGACATAGAAGCCAAAAGCGTTTCACCGGATTTTTTCGAAACTCTGGCGGCCTACTCCTGGCCGGGTAATATCAGGGAGCTGAGCAGCGCCATCGAAAGCGCCGTCAGCGTGGCCCGGTTCGCTCCCATGCTTTACAGCCAGCATCTGCCGGAAAAGATCAGGGTTCACCAGGCCCGGCAGAAGGTAGAAGCAGGCTCCTCCGGACCTGAAGCCGACAATATATCGCCGGTCCTGCCAAGCCTGAAAAAATTCCGGGACTCCGCCATAGCCAGGGCGGAAAAAAGTTATCTTGTCGATCTGGTACAGATTTCCAAAGGCTCGGCCTCCGAGGCCTGCCGGATTTCCGGACTGTCCCGCTCCCGACTTTATACCCTGCTGAAGACATATGATCTTAATCTGAACTGATTCCCTATTGTCCCAAATAAAAATTCCGCGGCCTCGGGGGAAGTTATTTTTCCTGGCACCTGGCCCCCCAGAGCCCCCCGACTCCCTGAGACTCCCCTGAATCTC
>JAWOCW010000271.1:0-2869 GCA_046483615.1 Desulfosudaceae bacterium | reverse complement strand
GTCATTCCGGCGGACGCCGGAATCCAGAAACGTCATTCCGGCGGACGCCGGAATCCAGAAACGTCATTCCGGCGGACGCCGGAATCCAGATAAAATAGACCCTCCTGGCCCCGACCTGGTCGTCCTCCCGGACTCCGTTCCGGGACGGAGTGCCGAAATATGGTAAATCCCAACTTTTTACAAAGCCATCTGAATTAAGCGCTTTCAAACTGTTTATACTACCCACTTGACCGCTAAGTCAAGAAAAAAACACGCTGGCCGGACTCAAACCCAACAATTTAATACAACAAAACCAATTAATTGGTTTAATGATAAATTCTGGTTGACAATAATAGTGTGTAGTTGATAGATAAAAATCAGGCTTGGCAGATTCTCCGATATCATCTCACGGTATCATCGTCAAAAGTCCTGGCGGACTTTCCATGACCAGGCCGGAAAGAAGAAATCGAAGCCGGGTTTGACTGACGAGCCAGGCTTCAATACAATAACAACCATAATACCGGGGCGACCGTATGTCCGCGTACGGCCGCCTGACCGCGATCAGGAAGGAGCGCCCATGCTTTTTGAAAAGCAACGCCTGGTAACAATGCCCCCGGCGGAGTTTTCCCGTTTTATCGTGGATGAAGAAAAATGCACCGGCTGCGGCCGCTGCGTCAGTTCCTGTCCCATTCAGCTGCTGATGATCAACGAGGACAAAAAAGCCGTTCCCAATGAACGCTATGATCACTTCCGCTGTATCACCTGCCAGAACTGCCTGGCCGCCTGTCCCCAGCAGGCCGTCACCATTGAAGGAGAGTACCGGGTTCCGGCCGGGTACTGGAAAAACACCCACCTGTTTCATAACGGCAAGACCCCGCCCCTGCCCATACCGGACAAGCCGGACTATGAGGCCTGCCGGCCGGAATTGACCGAGACCGAACAAGTCATTTACAATCGCCGCAGTATCCGGCTTTATAAAAAGAAACCCGTGCCCCGGGAGCTGGTTCACCGCGTCATCGAAGCCGGACGATTCGCGCCCTCAGCCGGCAATAATCAGCCCTGGAAATTTATTGTCATTCAGAACCGGGAACTGATTGATGAAATCGATCGAAAATGCAAAAAATTCTGCCGGCTGGTCATGCGCTGCACCATGCCCCGGCCCTGGATCGACAAGCAGGTCCCGGGCGACAAAAAGGCCCGCTTGAAGCTGTGGCAGAAGATCCTGACCCGCCTGATGATTGCCCTGCGGGGCCCCAACGAGCTGGACCCCCGGGCCAGGGGCGGCATCAACGCCATTGCCAGCGACCCTGACTATCATACCTTTTTCCACGCGCCGGCGCTGATAATCCTGCTGGCCGACAAACGGGGCATCGGCTCCATTGAACTGGACACCGGCATCTGCGGCCAGAACATGGTCCTGGCGGCCCACTCTCTCGGTCTGGGCACCTGCTGGGTCAGCCTGATTGACGGCCTGCAGGGATATCCGAAATTCAAAAAACAACTGGGAATCACCGAGCCCTTTGAAATAATCAGTTCTCTGACCCTGGGATATCCGGCCGGCAACGTGGATACTATTGTCAAACGGGAACAACCCCGGATAAAATGGTTTGAATAAGGGATAATAATCAGCCTTTGACCCGGATTGAAAGCAAACCATTGAAAAGCGCTCGTTTACTGACGGTTCTGCTTCTTCTTGCCGCCGCCGGCTGGATCTGCTACGGCGACTTCCTGGACGCTCCCTTCCTGTACGACGATCTCCGCAATATCACCGGCAATCCGCATATCATGGTTGAGCGGCTGTCAGTTGATTCACTGGTCGGCGTGCTCCAAAGCCCTTCGGCCAAACGCCCTTTGGCCAACCTCTCCTTTGCCTTAAACTACTATCTGCACCAGTATGAGCTGACCGGCTACCATCTTGTCAACCTGTCCATCCATATCCTGACCGCCCTGCTGATTTATATCCTCACCCGCCAGACGCTGTTTCTGGCCCGGATCCGGCACCCGCTGGCGCCGCTGCTGACTTCCCTGGTCTGGCTGGTCCATCCCCTCCACATCCAGTCGGTAACCTATCTTGTCCAGCGCATGAACGCCCTGGCCACCATGTTTTATGTCCTGGCCCTGGTCTGCTATATCCAGGCCCGACTCGTTCAAAAGAGCGGCTCCGCCGGTCGCGGCCGGCCGGTTGCCCTGTTCTGCCTGGCCGGCTTTGCCGGCCTGCTGGGTTTTTTATCCAAAGAGATCACGGCCACCCTGCCGGTATTCCTTTTTCTTTATGAATGGTATTTTTTAAAAGGGGCCGGACTGAAACGGCCGGCCCGAACTTTGAAATGGCTCGGCCTGATCATGGCCGCTTTAACCGTCCTGGCGGCTCTCCTGTATCTGGAAGCTGCCCCGCTGAGCCAACTGACCGCCACCTTTGACGGAAAAGAGTTCACCCTGACCCAACGACTGCTTACCGAACCGCGGGTGGTACTCTATTACCTGAGCCTGCTGGCATACCCCCATCCCGAGCGGCTGATGCTGGTTTATGATTTTCCCTTGCCCCCTTCCCTGATGCCCCCGGCCGTGGCCCTGGCCGCCCTGGTCGCCCTGGTTTTCGCGGCCGCCCGCGCGGCCCGCCGGGAGCCGCTGCTCTCTTTCGCCATCCTGTGGTTTCTCGGCAATCTGGCCATAGAATCCTCCGTGATCGGCCTGGCCCTGATCTATGAACACCGGACCTACCTGCCCTCGATATTTCCCGTCATGGCCGCGGTCAGGCTGCTGCTGCGGCACATCAAACCCGTCCCGGTGGCCTGGGCCGCGCTGGTCACCCTCCTTGTCATCAACAGTTGGTGGACTATCCAGCGCAATGAGATCTGGAGCGACCGCCTTCTTTTCTGGAACGACGGTC
>JAWOCW010000395.1:0-3485 GCA_046483615.1 Desulfosudaceae bacterium | reverse complement strand
CCCGGATATTTCATGAAATATCCGGGTTAAATAAACTCCAGCTTAACGGAAAGAAGTTTTTCAACTTTGGGAATGGCCTGCTTCTGGGCAAAGATCAGGACCCTGTCATCGGGCTCCACCACGGTCTCGCCGGTGGGAACGATAATTTCTTCGCCGCGGATGATACCTATCAGCAAGGTGCTCTTGGGCATGTTCACCTTGCGCAGAGGTTTTCCGACCAGCTCCGAAGTGGACAGGGCGACCGCTTCCAGAACCTCGGCCTGTTCTTCCTTGAGTGAAATGGCCGAAAGCACCTTGCCTTTGCGAATGTGCTGGAGAATACTGTTAATGGCCGACAGGCGGGGGCTGACCACCTGCTCCAGGCCGATGGTTGACATCAGCGGAATATAGTTGAACTTTGATATCTTGGTCACGGTATTGGCCGCTCCCAGCCGGCTGGCCAGCAGCGAGGTCAGAATATTGGTTTGTTCATCGTCGGTCAGGCTGACGACCACGTCCATGTCCTGGATGTGTTCTTCTAACAAAAGTTCCTGGTCGGAACCATTGCCCTGGAGGACCACCGTTTTGTTCATCTCCTCGGCCAGCTTGGCGCAGCGGTCCGGATTAAGTTCAATGATTTTGGTTTTAATGTCAAGTTTTTCAAAGCGCTGCGCCAGGCGAAGGCCGAGACGTCCGCCGCCGATGATAAGCGCCCGGTGGACCGGCCGGGCGATCTTGTCAAATACTTTCAGGGAACCGGACAGCCTCTTTTTTTCACTGATAAAATAAACGATATCATTGGGCAGAAGACGGTTGTTGCCGTGCGGCACAATCATTTTTTCATTGCGGACAATGGCGGCCACCAGGAAATTACTGTCTCCCGTTTGCTGGGCCACTTCGGATAATAATTGTCCGGCCAGCGGTGAATCATTGGCCATGCGCACCGCAACCAGCCGCAGGCGACCATCAGCCAGGGCCCGGACTTCCACCGCCCCGGGAACGCTGATAAGGCCTTCAATGGTGTTGATAACCTCGATTTCCGGATTGATAACCGTGTCAATATAGGGCGCTTTTTCCCTGAAAATATCATGATAGCCGTCAAAATCACCGCTCCTGATGCGGGCCAGCTTTTTGGTGGAGGGGGAGATGATATTGGCCACCAGGCAGGCCACCAGGTTGGTTTCGTCGCTGTCGGTGACCGCCAGCACGATCTCGGCTTCCTTGACGCCGGCCTCGGCCAGGACAATCGGGCTGCTGCCCGATCCCGCGATGGTCTGCACATCGGCACTTTCGGAAATACGGCGTAAAGCGTTCGGGTCGCGGTCAATGACGACGACATCCTTGTTCTCTATGGACAGCCGGCTGGCGGTATGAAAGCCAACCTCGCCGGCGCCGATGATAATAATTTTCAACGATGCTGCTCCTGTCCCGTCAGGGTTATTTTATGTCGTTTCGGTTCCGGTTACGGATACAATTTAAAACTAAGCCGGAATCTTTTTATCATATCCCCTTAAGAGGGCAAATGCAATTTTCATCGTGGTCGATTATTTACGGAGTCGTCGGCTCTGATATTGATGTTTTGATATGATATTTTCTTGCGCCGAACGTCCGGGCCTGTTATTATAGAATGTTTTGAACAATTTTAAAATGCCGACGGCGTGATCAGTATGGTTTTCAGCAGGTTTTTTTCAGTATAGTGACCAAAAAGATCTGTCAGAAGATCGTTATAATCATAACCGGCGGTAAGAACGGGAGATGGCGCGGTGGTAATGAGCGAAATGCGGCAAGGGCAGACCGCCAGGATTATACGTATCGGCGGTAAGGGCCACTTTCGCCGAAGGCTTCAGGAAATGGGTATTATTAAGGGCGCAACAGTTTACGTGGAAAAGTACGCTCCCCTGAAAGATCCCCTGGAGCTGCGGGTCAAAGGCTACTCCATCTCCCTGCGCGTGGAAGAAGCCGCCCGGATCGAGGTGGAGCTTGTGACCGCGGAAAGACAGGATAGATAATCAGTCGTGGATAAACCATATTTAAAGGTGGCCCTGGCCGGCAATCCCAATTCCGGTAAAACCACCATATTCAATCAACTGACCGGCACCCGGCAGAAGGTCGGCAACTGGTCCGGGGTAACCGTGGCCAAGAAAGAGGGGTTTATTCAGCACGGTGGCTATAATATTGAAATCGTCGACCTGCCCGGAACATACAGCCTGACCCCTTTTTCGGTGGAAGAAATAATCGCCCGTAATTTTATTCTGGATGAATCCCCGGATGTGGTCGTCGTTATCATTGACGCCGCCAACCTGGAGCGTAATCTTTACCTGGCCACCCAGATCCGCGAGCTGGACTGCAAGGTGCTGTTCGCTCTTAACATGGCCGATCTGGCCGAGTCAAAAGGCATTACCATTGATGACGCCAAGTTGTCTGAGCTGCTCGACGTGGAGGTGGCTTTTACGGTCGGCAACAAGGGGAAAGGGCTGTCCGAGCTGCTGGACAAGGTCATCCGGCTGGCTGAATCCGGCACAAGCACCCAGCCGGAAAGGCGGGTCAGGTATAACCGGGACGTGGAAGCGGCTATTGCCGATCTTCAGGCGCAGATTGACGAGGCCGGCGGCTCATTTTACAGCAGTCGCTGGATCGCCATAAAACTGCTGGAACACGATGAAATTGTCCGGGAGCGGATCAATCGAACTGGCGGCGCGGCCGGTCGGGATCTGCTGGAGAAGACGGAACGGCTGCGCAAGCGGCTGATGGATATTTATGACGAGGACCCGGAAATCGTCATGACCGATGAAAGATACGGGTTTATCGCCGGTATCATCAAGGAAGTGGTAACCGTTAGCAAAAAGAGCCGGGTGGATGTTTCCCGCAATATTGACCTGGTTTTGACCGACAAGTTTCTGGGTTTCCCGATATTTATTTTTTTCATCTGGTTGATGTTTCAGCTGACCTTCAGCCTGGGCGCTTATCCCATGGAATGGATCGAAGCCGGTTTTTCCATGGCTTCCCAGGTGGCCGACGCTCTGCTGCCGGATGGGCTGTTGAAGATGTTTATCCGGGACGGGGTTCTGGCCGGGGTTGGTAGCGTGGCCGTTTTTTTGCCCAATATTCTGATACTGTTTTTCTGCATCGCCCTGTTCGAAGACACGGGCTACATGGCCCGGGCGGCTTTTTTAATGGACCGCATCATGCATCTGATCGGGCTGCACGGTAAATCCTTTATCCCCATGCTGATGGGATTCGGCTGCAGCGTGCCCGCTATCATGGCCGCCCGCACCCTGGACAACCGGAAAGACCGGATCCTGACTATTTTGATTACGCCGTTCATGTCCTGTTCGGCCCGCCTGCCGGTATATATTATTCTGGCCGGGACTTTTTTTCCGCGCCATGCCGGTACTGTTATTTTTTCCATCTATCTGCTGGGTGTCCTGATGGCCATTGTCAGTGGCCGGCTGTTTCGCTCCACCCTTTTAAAGGGGGAGGACGCTCCTTTTGTCATGGAACTGCCC
>JAWOCW010000113.1:0-4157 GCA_046483615.1 Desulfosudaceae bacterium | reverse complement strand
TTTTTTCAGTTCGGCCCGGGTTGGAGAGGGCTGGTTAAGGATTTTAAGCCGCGCCCTCCAGATTACAGTGAACAATCAGTCAGAAATCAGCTGGTGTCAGTCAGCAGGGAGTCGGCCAGGATGAAGTCAGCGGAAGATCAGACCCCGCTTCGAATCTGTTTGTTGAGTTATCGGAGCAATCCCCATTGCGGCGGCCAGGGGGTTTATGTCCGCAATCTCAGCTACGGCCTTTCCCGGCTGGGGCACCAGGTGGAAGTGGTCTCCGGTCCCCCGGATCCGCAGCTGCTGGACGGGGTCAAATTGACCCACTTGCCCTGCCTGGATTTGTATAATCCGGACAACATGTTTCGCATGCCGTCCGCCCGGGAGTTGGCCCAGCCGATCAACCTGATGGAGTGGCTGGGGGTCTCCACCATGGGTTTTCCGGAACCTTTTACCTTTGGCCTGCGGGCTTACGGTTTCCTGCGGAATAAGCTCAACCAGTACGATATCATTCATGATAATCAGAGCCTCTCCTACGGGGTGTGGGCGTTGCGGCGGCTGGCCCCGAGCGTGGCCACCATTCATCATCCCATTACCCGGGATCTGGATATCGCCCTGCGAAGCACCCGTTCCGCCATGGTCCGGTTGAAGCACCGGCGTTGGTACTCTTTTCTGGGGATGCAGAAAAGGGTCGCCCGGACTTTTTCGAAGATTATCACCGTGTCGGAGTGCGCCCGGCAAGACATCAGCACCGATTTCGGCATTCCCCGGAACCGTTTCGCGGTAGTCCCCAATGGCATCAAAACCGAATTGTTTTATCCCATACCCGAAATAGAACGCGAAAAGCACCGCGTTATCGTTACCAACAGCGCCGATACCCCCCTGAAAGGCCTTTATCACCTGCTGCGGGCGGTTGCCAAAATCGCGGCCGAGCGTCCCATCGATTTGACTGTAATCGGTCAACCCAAGGAAAACGGCGGCGTGGTCAGGCTTATTGCAACTCTTGGCATCGGGTCCCGGGTGACTTTTACCGGCCGCGTCAGTAACGAGGAGTTTGTCCGGGAATACGCCCGGTCCACGGTGGCGGTGGTCCCCTCGGTTTACGAGGGATTCGGTCTGCCCGCCGGGGAAGCCATGGCCTGCGGTATCCCCGTTATCAGCACCTCCGGCGGGGCTCTGCCCGAAGTGGTCGGTGAGGCCGGCTTGATCGTGCCGCCGGCTGATCCGGATGCCCTGGCCGCCGCCATCATCCGGGTGTTCGACAACCCGGAATTCGCCCGGGATCTTGGCCGCCAGGGCTATAAACGGGTTCATCGTTACTTTACCTGGGAAAAGGCGGCCGAACAAACCGTTTCCGTTTACAGAGAGGTGATTCGTGATTACCGCGGACTTCAGCCGGCTTAATCCTGAACCCGGTTTTAAAATACTGGATATCGGCTGCGGCGAAGGCCGTCACGCCGCCGCCGCTTACCGTTTCAAGGACGTAACCGTGATCGGGGCTGATCTGGACTTTTCTTCCCTGCGGGAAGCCAGGCGGCGCCTGGTTTTTCATGATCGCCTGGGAGAGCATGGCGGCGGCGCCTGGGGCCTGTCGGTGACCGATATCACCCGGCTGCCTTTTGCCGACGACAGTTTTGACCTGGTTATCTGTTCCGAGGTGCTGGAGCATATTCCCGGGGACACGGCGGCCATGCGGGAGCTCGTGCGGGTGGTCAAACCGGGCCGCGACCTGGTGGTCAGCGTGCCGCGGTACTATCCGGAACGGATCTGCTGGGCCCTGTCGGACGAGTATTTCAACGCCAACCAGGGACATGTCCGCATTTATCGCAAAAAGCAACTGGTCAGCCGCCTGGAGCGGCTGGGCGTGCGGCATTACGCCCGGCATTTCGCCCATAGCCTGCATTCCCCCTACTGGTGGCTGAAATGCCTGGTCGGTCCCAATCGCGACGACGTCGGTCCGGTCAAGCTTTATCACCGCTTTCTGGCCTGGGATATCATGCAAAGGCCGAGGATAACCCGTTTTACAAGCCGGCTGTTAAATCCCGTCCTGGGCAAGAGCCTGGTCCTGTACTTTAAAAAATAGGGGTACCGGCGCTGCTTCCCCCACCGGCCGCCCCGCAGAATCGTGAGGTGCCCGCCATGATGATGACCGCCGAAGCTTATGAAGAAAGTCTGCGTAAACTGAATCTGCGGGTGTTCATGTTTGGTGAACAGCTGGACAATGTCGTGGATAATCCCATCATCCGTCCCTCCATGAACGCCGTCGCCAAGACCTATGAACTGGCCCACCGACCTGAACACCGGGATTTGATGACGGCCGTTTCCCATTTAAACGGGGCGGTCATCAACCGGTTTACCCACATTCATCAGAATATTGATGACCTGGTCAAAAAAACCCGCATGGGGCGGCTGCTGGGCGGGGCCACCGGCTGCTGTTTTCAGCGCTGCGTCGGCATGGATTCGCTCAACGCCCTGTCCATGACTACTTACGACATTGACGCCCGCCACGGCACCGAATATCATCAGCGGTTTCTTAAATACCTGGCCCATGTTCAGGAAAACGATCTGACCTGTGACGGGGCCATGACCGATCCCAAGGGAGATCGCTCCCGGCCGCCCCACCAGCAGGTTGACCCGGACATGTACCTGCGGGTAACCGAGGTGAAGAGCGGCGGCATCGTGGTCCGCGGGGCCAAGGCCCACCAGACCGGGGCCCTCAATTCCCACGAAATCATCGTCATGCCCACCATCTCCATGCGGGAGGCTGACCGGGATTACGCCGTTTCCTTTGCCCTGCCCAGCGACGCCGAGGGCATTACCTACATCATGGGCCGGCAGTCCTGCGACACCCGCAAGCTGGAAACCGGTACCATCGACCGGGGCAACCCCTTTTTCGGCGGTCACGAGGCCCTGGTGGTCTTCGAGGACGTCTTTGTGCCCCATGAGCGGATCTTCATGCTCAAGGAACACGAGTTCGCCGGGCATCTGGTGGAGCGGTTCGCGGCCTATCACCGCCAGAGTTACGCCTGCAAGGTCGGGGTGGGCGACGTCCTCATCGGGGCGGCCCAGGCCGCGGCCGAGTACAACGGGGCGGACAAGGCTTCGCACGTCCGCGACAAGCTGGTGGAGATGAACCATCTCAACGAGACTCTTTTTTCCGGCTCCCTGTCCTGCGCCGCCGCCGGTCATGGGGAGCCCAGCGGCACCTGGCTGGTCAACCTTCTGCTGGCCAACGTTTTTAAACACAACGTCACCCGCTTTCCTTATGAAATCGCCCGGCTGGCCCAGGATATCGCCGGCGGGCTGATGGTGACCCTGCCGGCCGAATCGGATTTTGCGAACCCGGAAGTGGGCCCCCTGCTGGAAAAGTATTTCAAAGCCCGGGACGGGGTCCCCACTGGAAACCGGCAGAAAATTTTGCGGCTGATTGAAAATCTCACCCTCGGCACGGCGGCGGTGGGGTACCTGACCGAATCCATGCACGGCGCCGGTTCGCCCCAGGCCCAGCGGATCATGATTACCCGGCTGGTCAATATGGCCGAAAAAAAGAAAAAAGCCTGCCGGCTGTGCGGTATTGAAGATGAAACCTGAGGGCGGGGCCGCCTCCCGGCAAACCGTGCGGCTGTTGTTCTGCGGCGGCTGCAATCCCGGTTACGATCGCCTGGCCGTGGCCGACCGACTGAGGCGGTGGGTGGCGGACAGCAGTGGCTATGTTTTGTCGGAAACGGCCCGGCCGGACATTGTCATCGCCGTCTGCGGCTGTGATTGCGCCTGTCTTGATCTGTCCGGACTGGGCCGGGCGCGGATTATCAGCATTACCAGTCGGGCCGCGGCTGAAGCGCTGATGGAAGGAGGCGGATTATGAGCTATCAGCTGGACCGTACCATCGATTATTTTCAATCCACCACCGACGGCCGCGTCAAGCTGGATTCCCTGGTCAAAATCCTCCAGAACGCGGCTTTGAATCACGTCCATGAAGCGGACCGTGATTCCCAGGTGCTTATAGCGGCCGGTTACGCCTGGATTTTAAACAAGATCATGATCGATATTATTCGTCATCCCGTCTACGGGGAGACCCTGACGGTGCGTACCTGGCACCGGGGCGCCCGGGGTTATAAATCATATCGGGAGTATGAGATCCGGTCCGGAGAGGAAACAGTGGCTTTGGCCTCCAG
>JAWOCW010000392.1:0-14743 GCA_046483615.1 Desulfosudaceae bacterium | reverse complement strand
CCCGGTTTTTTAAGGTAGCACAGGACCGTGGCCAGCAGGGTTTCCGCCAGGGACTGCACCAGCATACCGGCGATGGTGGCCGGCGCCGTGGCGCCGGAACTGGGACAGGGGGTGTACATGGCCGGGATGCCCTTTTCCGCGGCAAAGAGCAGTTTCTCCACGGCGGTCCGGTCATTTTTCAAGGGCGAAATGGGCTCGATATAGGCCACGAAAAGCGGGTTAAGACGGAACTCTTCCTCGCCGCCCTGAACCAGGCAAGCCATTTTCCAGAGATCTTCCAGGCCTTCGCCATCCACGCTGGTAACCACGTAGGGTTTGGTACAGCCCTCCAGCATGGCCATGAACTGATGACGATCATAAGTCAGCGGGTTGGTGGCGTCGCTGACAATACCGTGGGACATGAAAAAGTCGTAATTGGACAGGCTGTCCACGATTTTACCGGCCTGGCAAACGTCGGCGTAAGTAGTCCGGCGACGCGCTCCGGTTTTACGGTCATAGGTAAAGGGCAGGTCTGATCCGGTTCCAAAGGCGGCCGAATTTTTCTGCAGCTTCAGCGACCGCTGACCATTCCTGCCTCTTAAGGTTATTTTGCTGGGATATACCTGAAGGGCCCGCTCCACCAGGGAGGTAGGCACCTTGACGTTATTACCCCGCACCACCGCGTCGCTGTTTTTAAACAATTCCAGCGCCTCGTCCTGGTAGAAATCGGAACCGGTCGTTTCCAGGACATCCAGGGCGGCAAAATATATCTGCTCTATCTGATCATCCGAAAGAACCCGGAACTGCGGAGTCAGGTTAACGGATTGATTCTGTTTCGGTGTCATATGCACCGCTTGGTACATGCTCATAAAATACCTCTCTTGCTTGCTATGTCAATCGCCGCCGCCAAGGGCCGCGGCGAATAAAATCATACCGTCCGGCTGAAAAAAAGCGCGGCCGGTTAGCCCAGGACCGCCTTGGCCTTGTCAACCGAACTGGCAGCGTTGGCGGCATAGGCGTCGGCCCCGATTTCTTCGGCGAACTCCGCCGTGACCGGCGCGCCGCCGATCAGAATCTTGACATTATCACGGAGACCGGCTTCCTTGAGAGCGTTAATGGTTTCGCCCATTTTCGGCATGGTCGTGGTCAGCAGAGCCGACATCCCCACCAGGTCCGGATTATGCTCCTTGACGGCATCGACAAACACCTGGGGTTTCAAATCAATTCCCAGGTTGACGACTTTAAAGCCGGCTCCTTCGAACATCATGCCGACCAGGTTTTTACCGATATCATGCAGGTCGCCTTCCACCGTCCCCAGCACCAGGGTGCCGGCTCCCTTGGCATCGGAATCCGCCAGCAAGGGCCGCAGGATTTCCATGCCGGCGTGCATGGCCTTGGCGGACCGCAGCACTTCCGGAATAAACATTTCCCCGGATTTGAAGCGCTGGCCAACCACATCCATCCCGGCCAGCAGGCCTTTTTCCACGGTTTCCTGAGCGTCGGCACCGCCGTCCACTGCTTCCTGAACCTGTTTGGACACTTCATCAATCTTACCCGCGATTAAATTTTCCGCGATTTTTCCTAAATCTGCCATAATTGAAACTCCTTTTGTTTTTTAATACTGATATTTCGGTTAAATTTCAGCTGGTCCACGGATATCGCCATCCAGCCATCATACTTCCGGTGGTCGAAAAGCGACCTGCGTTACCGATACTACCAGATCCTGACGCTCCAGTTCTTCAATAACACTTTCCGGTACCGCCTCTTCAGTCCTGACGGCGATCAGATTCCGGGCGCCGGGATCCTCTTCCTGACCGATCATCAAGCGGATGATGTTAATCCCCCGGTCACCGAAGACTGATCCGATATTTCCGATATCACCGGGTTTGTTGGCGCTTAGAATCAACAGAAAATGGTCATAGGGACTCATGTCCATGCGAAATTCATTGATGCGCACTATCCGGGGATATATTTTGCCCAGCAGGGTGCCGCCGACCACCTGGGTTTCCTCAGTGGTAGACACCTTAACGGTCATTAAATTACGGTAATCAAAGGGCTCCGGGCTGGATGTTTCCGAAACCTTGATGCCCATATCCTGGGCAATGGCCGGAGCGTTAACGGCGTTGACGGCGTCGGCGATGAGCGTGTCCAGCAGGCCGTTCAGCAGGGCCGTGGAAACAGGATCCAGGTCAAGGCCGTGATAGTCGCCATTATACTCGATGGTGACCTCTTTGAGCTTGCCCTTGATGAGCTGGGCCTGGAGACGCCCTATTCTGGCCGCCAGTTCCAGGTAGGGTCTGAGCTTCTCCAATTTTTCGCCGGTCACCGAGGGGGCGTTGACGGCGTTGATGATGGTGCCCTCTTTTAAATAAGCGATGACCTGCCTGGCCACGTCAACCGCCACGTTGGTCTGGGCCTCCTTGGTGGAAGCGCCCAGGTGAGGCGTGCAGATGAAATTGTCAAATTTAAGCAGGGGAGAATCGCCGGGTGGTTCGTTGGCGAAAACATCCAGGGCCGCGCCGCCGACTTTGCCGGAAGCCAGGGCTTCAGCCAGATCATCCTCATTGACAATGCCGCCCCGGGCGCAATTGATAATCATGACCCCGTCCTTCATCCTGGCAAAAGCCTCTTTGTTCAACATGCCGGTGGTCTTTTTTATCTTGGGAACGTGCACGGTGATATAATCGGACCGCGCGTACAGATCATCCAGGGTGGTCACGCTCTCAAAACCGGCCTTTTCAATCCGCTCCGGATTCACGTTGGGATCGTAGATGATAATATTCATCTGCAGACCACGGGCCCGGGAAGCCACAATGGAGCCTATTTTTCCGAAGCCGAGCAAGCCCAGGGTTTTGCCCTTGAGCTCCCGGCCCTGGAGTTTTTTCTTATCCCAGCGGCCTTCCCTCAGGGAAGCCGTCCCCTGGGGGATGTTCCGGGACAACGCCATCATCATGGCAATGGCGTGTTCGGCCGTGGTGACGGTATTGCCGGTGGGGGTATTCATGACGACGATGCCTTTCTGGGTCGCCGCCTGAATATCCACGTTGTCCAATCCGATACCGGCCCGCCCGATAACTTTCAGGTTGGTGGCGGCTTCAATCAGATCGGCCGTCACCTTGGTGGCGCTCCGGATGACCAGGGCGTCATAACCTTCTATCTCTTCTATCAGCTCCTGGGGGGACAGATCCGTGTTTACCTCCACCTCCAGGTCCGGTTCTTTTTCAAGAATTTCAATGCCGGCTTCACCCAGCTTGTCACTGACTAATACTTTCATTTTTTCCTCTCTGTTTCAGACCTTGCGAAAATGCATCACGGCCCAGTGCAGATAACTGTTCCGGCCACCGTCTACCCATCGTTTCAGACCGGTCAGCATCCTGTCGATATAATCCTGGCTGACTATGCCCAGAATTTCATCATAACGACTTTCCAGTTCCCGGCGGACCCGGTCGTAATGCAAAGGCAGATGCGGGGCCAGATCGATCACGTTGATCTCTTTGAGGTTATTGCGAGCGGCCAGCTCCCGGTACAGCTTGACTGAGCCCAGGTGATCCAGGTTGATTCTTTCCAGAATAGGGTCGATAACCCCTTCCGGGCAACAATCTGACTGCATGGGATCGGTAAACACGAAATCTCCGCCGGGTTTCAACACCCGGGTTACCTCACTGATGACCCGATCTTTTTCACCGCTGTGCAGAATGGCGTCTTCGGACCAGACCACGTCAAAAGATTCATCTTCATAAGGCAGGTTTTCAAAATTACCGTCAGACACATCGATCAGGTGATCCAGCTTCTGCTCTTTGCTCATCTGCCGGTTACGTTCATTCTCTTTTTCGCTCAAATTCAGACAGGATACCTTACAACCATAGGTGGCCGCCATATACCTGGCGGTCCCGCCGAAGCCGGCGCCGATATCCAGGGCCTTGGTGGAATCATCCAGGGTCACCTGCGCGGCGATCTTCTTGACCGCCCGCCGGCTGGCGTCAAAAATGGGCTCATCCGGGTACTCGTAAATACCCAGGTGGAGATCTTCCCCGCCCCAGATACGATAATAAAACTCATCAGCATCCTGACTGTCATAATATTCCTTGGCCTGCTTAACAACATCTGAGTATTGGTCGCTCATATTCAATTCCTTTCATAAAATCAAAAGTGTTATGACCGCTCGGGTTCCTTGGAACTCATGACCAGTCCGGTCAGCACTTTAGGATAATAAAACGTGGTTTTTCTCGGCATGATCTCACCTTCGGCCGCGACCGACTGCATCTGGTCGTTGCGAGTAGCGTTGAGCAGAAAAGAAACCGAGTACTCTCCGGAAAGGGCGGCTTCCACTGCTTCTTCATCGTCACTGCTGTAATCGATGACTTTTTCCTCGTCCAGTTGGGCCTGGGTATAACCGAGAATCCTGATTAAAATCATCTGGGTTAAAATGGTCACGTCAAGCCTTCTCAAAGTGGGGGGAACAGCATCGCCTAACACCTCCTCAATGGCATCGGCCCGGGGGGTCAACAAATAAAAGGCGGGCCGCCCGTTTATGGCCAGGCCGATAGTATTTTCAGAAGATCCCGCCCGAAGCTCGGACATGAACTCCGCCTGGGCTTCCTTACGGTTGCCGCTTTCAAACGGGATCTGTTTAATATCAAAAAATTTTTCCGCCCGGTCCACCAGATCCGTCAGCACTTCCTGGGACACGTCGGGCAGCAGACGGTGGGTCGGCAGAATGATCAGTCCGGGATCAGTGGTCGAGGTCAGGTACATCATAATGAAATTAGCCGGATGGTTTTCGTCGTAATCCGGGTCGTTTTCAGCCACCCATTTTTTGTAATTAAGGGCGGTCTCATACCGGTGGTGACCGTCTGCGATATACAAACGTTTTTCGGCCATGGCCGCCGCCACCTTTTCAATCACGGCGCTGTCGTTAATTACCCACAAGCGGTGGCGCTCGCCGGCATCATCAACCAGATCGTTCTCCGGAGGGGTATCCTGAACTGCCTCCAGGGCCATATTGAGAACTTCGTTGCTGGGATCATTATAAAGTGAAAAAATCTGGCAATAATTGGCGCAGGTGGTCTTTATAAGATTCAGACGATCTGTCTTGACCTTGGAGGAGGTCCGCTCATGCGGCAGAACAACCTTGTTTTCAAAAGGTTCCAGACCGACATAGGCCATAATGCCGTAACGGGTATAGGTCCGGCCCCGGACAGTAAAATCAACTGCCGTCAGATAAATGGACGGTAAGGCGTCCGATGCCAGAGTGCCTTCCTCCCGCCAGGCTTTGAATCGTTCAGCCGAGGCATTGTAAAAGGACTGGCTGTCGCCGTCGTTCTCCCCGGGTTCGCCCAGAATCAGCCGCACCACATTGCGGGGATGACGATCACACAATTCCGCCTGCTGTGATTCGGAAATCACATCATAGGGTGGTGCTACCACCTTCGACAAATCCCCGATTTCAGACTTATCATAACGAATTCCCTTAAAGGGCCTTACTGTTGCCATTTGATTCCGCCTTATTTACCTGAAAGTGTTATAATCACAACTATTTAACAATTAAACGCGGGCTCATATATCTTTATTTAAACTTTTTAAAGCAAAAAAATAGTAATTAATTTTTCCTAATATTTGCTTATGACTACTGTTCAAGCCCTTATAACCAGATTTCCACTTTATTTAACCTCATATAAAAAAGTTAATATAGCAGGATTGGATTGCTATTTCAAGGGGTATTTTAATTTTATTTTTTTATCTGTAAAATCAAAAAGATATAGCTGATTTTGGCAATAATTTTGCCATTTTTTTTTATTTTTTTTGAATTTATTTTTATACATCAAAATATTCATTATCATTATTTACAAACACCTGTTATTCACCCATCGACACCTTTTCCCGGTCTTTTATCTTTTGACAGCCGCTTTTTCCGATACTATACTGACATGTGAAATATCCGGGTTAAGGGGATATTGGACTTTTTACGAAGCCGTCATATTTAATCTTTCATTTATGGCCGTTTCCGGGCGCGCGGCGGGAGGCTGCAATCAAAATCATAAAGACAGTAGCGGAAATGAAACAGGAGGCCGAAAGAGTCCGCCAGGACCAAGGCAGCCTTGTCCTTATACCGACCATGGGCTTCCTTCACGAAGGACACTTGTCTCTTATCCGGGAAGGGAAAAAATACGGCGATTACATTATCCTCAGCATATTTGTCAACCCCACCCAGTTCGGACCGGATGAGGATTACGAAACTTATCCCCAGGATTTCGACCGGGACGTGGCCGCCGCTGAGCGGGAAGGCGTCACCGCGGTATTCGCTCCCCAAGCAAAGGACCTCTACCGCAACGGTTTTGAAACTTATGTCAACCTGGAAAAGTTGCCGCGTCACCTGTGTGGTCTTTCCCGACCGACCCATTTCCAGGGTGTGGCTACCATCGTGGTCAAGCTGTTCAATATCATCAAACCGCGGGTAGCCGTTTTCGGTTCCAAGGACTACCAGCAGCTTGCCATTATCCGGCGTCTGACAGAAGACCTCAACCTGGATGTTCAAATCGTGGGTGCCCCCATTGTCAGGGAAGAGGACGGCGTCGCCATGAGCTCCAGGAACGCCTACCTGACGGAAGAACAGCGGGCTTCCGCCCCGGTTCTTCATGAATCTCTACTGGCAGCGCGGCAAATGGTAAGGGAAGGTGAAACCAGGGCCGGTGTCATCATTGAAAAAACAGCCGCGCGCATCCGCTCCTATCCGGAAACTGCCATCGACTACGTTTCCATCTGCCATCCCGACACGCTGGATGACGTGGAAATTATCACCGGGCCGGTTATCATGGCCCTGGCCGTTCAGGTGGGTCCGCGGTGCCGACTTATCGACAACATGATATTAACACCGGCACCGGAAAATAACCAGGTATTATAAGAATCCGGCCAGAAAATCAGGTAAAAACGGCCCCGGTTCCCCCAAACCGGTTATGGGGCCGCTTTGAAAAAATCAGGAAGCGGAACCGTCCTCACTCCGGCCGCTGTCCTCATCGGGTGACGCATCGGGTGATGTATCGGGTGATTCGGCCGGGGCTTCAGCGGGAGCTTCGCCCTGCAAAGCATCGGGTGATTCGGCCGGCTGCCCCACGGCCGCGTCCCGCTCCCGGTTCCAGCGGACCCAGTCATTTAAATCCTCTTCATATGAAAACCGAAACGGTTTATCAGCCGTACCGTCGGAATGTATGACCAGCTGCTGCATGGCGCTGACGATATAAACCCACTCTTCCATGGAAACCGGATGCGGCCCGGGAACGGCATAAGGACCGCTGACCGGTTGAGGCCGGGATAATCCTGTTGTCGCGCCCCCGGCCTTCTCAGCCGTTTTTTCAGAAGCGCTTTTGACTTCCAGCGCCCCTTCGTACACCTTAACCACCGCCGACTGGTCCGGGTTGACCTTCATGCGGTACTTGGTGCCCCGAATACCGGCCACAGAAGTTTTGGTGGAAACATCAAAACGCTCTTTTTTAGAAAAAAGCTTGGACACGGTCGCCCAGATATTACCCATCACCATATTGACGTCGATATCCCGTTTCCCGGCTTTTTTATCAGCGGACAGACCGGTCAGCTCGAACACGGCCCCGGCGTCAAACCGGATATAACTTTCGTCCGGAAGACGCAGCTCAATTCTTGATTTATCCGCCACCTTTACCCGACTGCCTTCAGCAATGGTGTCTGCCCGCGACAATGACCGGACAACTCGCATGTCCCGGTCAACCAGATGAGCGGCACCCTCAAGAAGGGTAATTTCCGCCTGGCCGGAGCCGACTTCAACCCCGATCGTCCTGGCCTCAACCGGACCGATCATGCCGGCTGCCAGAACTGTCGCCCATATCACTCCCAGAGAAAAAAGCAGTTGTTTCAATGATGGATTGTTTTTCATCATAAATTTCCGTTAAAGCCCTCAAACATATTTTTTTATGAAAGGGCGCTGGTGATGACCTGAAAAAAGCGCCTGGCGTATTTTAAAATTTAAAAGGCGTTATCATTTTAAGATAAGGCGTAAAATAAAAGTTACAACCGCTCAGTTCAGATATTGTTTATATACCGGGTTAATATTTGACGGCTTCGTAAAAAGTCGGGAATTACCATATTTCGTCACCCCGGCGAAAACCGGGGTCCAGGAAAATCAATTTTATCTGGATTCCGGCGTTCGCCGGAATGACGAGATAGGGACTTTCTACGAGACCGTTAATATTTATCCAGCAGAATTTTCATTTTCCGGATGGACAAAAGAGCGTCCGCTCCGGTGACCGGCTGTTGAGGTCGGAAAGCACCGGTGGCCGTATCAGCGGTTTCCATGATGTTGCGGTTAACGGCAACCATGGCCGCGTTAAAATAAAAAGCGTCGTTGCGCAAATCCGGGAAAGGCGAGGTACTGCCGATAAACCTGGTGGCCAGAGACTCGTCGCCGGTAATTTTGATCAGAATATCCTCGATCATCATGGCGAATTCCGCCCGGGTGATCTTTTTTTCCGGCTTAAAAGTATGGTCCGGGTAGGGCTGAAGCCCCTTGATCTGATACTTAAGTACGGCTTCAATGTCAGCTTTCAAAACATGGTCTTCAATATCAGTGGCCGCTTCAGCTTCGACATATTCACCCGTTTTAAAGGTTTTCTCCGGGCTTTTAAAAGAGGTGTCGAATTCCGGGGGAGTTCTGTTTTTAAACAATTCATCGATCCGCAGCTCTTCGATAAACAGGGCCGCCACATCGGCCCGGGTGATGGAATCCAGCAGGGCGATTTTCTGGCCGACCTTGGTGCCGGGCATGGCTCGTTCAATCTTCTGGATGACAGCGTATTCCCGGTCAGCTTCTCCGACAAAATCCTTATCCAGGCTGAGTACCGTCCGAAACTGCCCGGCGGCGGCGCTGAAACGATAATCTTTTTTATAGGCCAGGCCCATATAATAATAAATCGCGGGCTCTTCCGGAGATACTTCTACCGCTTTATGGTAGTATTTTTCAGCCCGATCCAGCCAGTCTTCATCCACCTCTTCACCACCGGCCGTGTATAACCGGATATATCCGATCCAGGCCCCGGTCTGCTGGCTGTCGGTATCAGCGTATTTATCAGCCTTTTTCAGGGCTTCCAGCCCCTCGTCAAAAAGACCTTTTCGGGCCTGAACAATCCCGATACCGGTATAAGCGGGAGAAAACCTGGGGTCCAGCTCCCTGGCCCGGGTAAATTCGGCCAGGGCCTCATCCAGCCGATCCATCTTCAGAAATTTATTGCCGGTAGAAACATGATGTTCAGGGGTATCCAGCTGCGCTTTCGGCTTGAGCGCCTGGGGGCCGCAGGAAAACACCAACAGCAGGCTGAGGCCGGCCAGCAGACTGATTATATTTTTTACCGTCATTGTCCTACCTCCCACTTATTTGCAGTTTATTCAAACCCGCCGGGCAGAACCCGGCCGATCATTCTTTCGAAGTGATAAGGGGCTAATCCACCACTATCATGACCCGGCATTTCTTTAAAAAGGACAGGTCTTCCGAAGCGTTCCGAACCTTGGAGGCATCGGCGTTGCTGATAACGACATCGCATTTGCCCGGACCGGAAGTTTTCAGGCCCTTGACAGTAAGGGGATTGTCAGTAACCCGGCTGTTTGACCGGGCCGCCGCCACCTGCTTGGCATAACCGCTCATACCCTGCTCAATGGCGTACTCCCGGCTGACAAAAGCCGATCCGTAAACTTCCTTGCCGTCTTCATCAAGGATTTTCGGGGCCATGGCGGGCTTGGCGTTCAGCCCCCCGGCATCGACCACCAACCCGGTATAAACGCCATCGGCAGATTCATCCGGCTGCTGCTGCGTCCAGTCGTCAGGCATGGGACGGGAGGGCATCTTTTCCCCGGTGTCCGGGGGAAGGACCACCTGGGCCAGATCCCCGGTAAGGCTCATCCGCAGGGTTACCTCGACGGTGCCGTCGGACATATATTCGGTATCAGCCAGCTGCGCCCCCTTGACCAGGCCTTCCACCCGGGTCATGATAACGTCGTTTTCAACCGCGTAATTTTTAACCAGGGTGGTACTGTTTACCCTTACGCCCTGGGTCACTTCGAGCAGGTTACGATAGGCATCGAGCTTGGCCGCCCGCAACGCCATGGGACGCGCCTGGGGTTTACCCAGATATTGTTCCGGGGGAGCTCCAATGCCGGTGGCCTGGACAACCCCGGTGGACCAGTTGACTTGTCCGTTCTGCATGTTTTCAACCACACCCTGCCAGTCCTCACCGCAAACCCAGACCGGTGTCGCCAGCAGCACCAGAAGCAAACCCGCAATTAAACTCTTTGTTCTCATAACCTGTCTCCTTGATTTATTGTTCTGACATAAAATTATATTATACTTAATTTGATCTTGGCAGGCAATATCAATTTGTCATAAAATCGCGACGCGCCCCTTTTTCAGGAGCCCGCCCGGTTAATTCAAGTTCCGCCGGTTGAGCGATGCTAAATTGATACCGCTGTAATAATGTCGCAGGATATCCCGATAATCATGGCCTTTCAGGGCCATTTCCCGGGCGCCCCACTGACTCATCCCGACTCCGTGACCATAGCCGGTTCCCTCAAAAAGAATGCCCCTTTTCCGGAAATTCGTTTTAAAACAGGTGCTCTTTAATTTGGTACCGCCGATGGCCAGCCGAAAATTATTGGCCGCGATTTTTTTCCGACCGTTATTCGAAGAGACGATAACTTCCCGAATCCGGCCGGAAGAAGTGGTTTCCCCCAACTGCATGGTTTTCAGATCGGTCGCGGCCAGGCCATATTCCCGTAATTGTTTATCCGCTTCCTGGTAGGGCAGAAAATAACGCCACTGGCTGCCGGGCGTCCCCAGGCTGTACTTGTCCGGCCGGGCTTTTAAATAGGGCACCCGGGCTCCCCAGACATTCTCCGGGCACTCCGTGTATCCCCCGCTGTTGGCGTGATAATAGGCCACGATCAAATGACCGTCAAAGGTCAGTATCTGACCGCGGGTGGCGTCAACCGCCCGGCTGGAACCGGACTGTTCCGCGTCCAGCCCGCCATAAACCTGAGAAGCCGTGGTCGATTTCACGTCATACCGGCGATCTTTACTTTTCTGTTTGACATACAGGGCATAAGTGCGGGCAGCCACTGCCTGGGCCATGAGCGCCGGCCGGGGCCAGTTCCAGGGCATCTCCCGGGGCACCACCCCGTACAGGTACTGCTCAATATCGACATGATTTACCACGCAGAGCTTCTGGCCGGGTGTAACCCACAGACTGAAAAAACCACGGTAGCGGTTATCGTTGACGGCCACTCCCAGGTCCAGAGATCTTAACAAAAAAGGGCCGGCGCTTTTAACCGGACGGCCATTGACGACCAGACCCTCTTCATCCGCCGTCAGCACCAGGCGATTGGCCGCCTCTTCCCCGGGCTGAAGCCTGTCCGACGAGGTCCGGTCCACCAGGCAGACCGGGGCCTTCGCGGCCACAGTTACCTTGTTCTGGTTCTCGACGATCAGCACCCGGATAAGCGTGTCAACCGCGGTCCAGTCCGGCTTTTCCGAACGACGGGAAGAAGCGGAGATGGACACCAGGTTCCGCGCGCTCTCCGCCCAGGTCCTGGCGGCGGCAATGTGCCGGGCCTCCGGATACAGGGCCGGATACTGAACAAATGTTTCATAGGCTTTTTCATACTGCTGATCCTGATAAAGAGCCATCCCCTTGTGGTACATGGCGTCTCCGGCATAGGGGGTGGAGGAATACCGGCTCATGATGAAATCAAAATATCTCAGGGCGGTGTCGGGCTGATCCAGATAACGATGATAGGTCGAGCCCAGCATAAGCATGGCCCGGGCTTTTTCCCGCTCACTGTCGGAATTGTCGGCTACGGCCTGGTATAGACCGATGGCCTCGAGGAATTTTCCCGAGGCCAGAAACTCAGCGGCTTTGTTAAAAAAAAAGTCGTTGTCAGCCTTGGCGCCGTCAATAGCGGCGCCCAGAAAAAAAACCGTGGTCAGCAGCAAAATCCCATAAACCGAGCATGTCAGGCCGGGTCGTTTCATAAATTAACGCGTATCCCGTATAAAACCGGATGATAAAACCGGATTGATGTTATTTGGTGTCCAGGCTGAAAGATCCATCCCAGCCATCGTCCGGAGGCGTCTCCATAAATCTCCGGCAGCGGTCCAGCATGGTCAGGCTGGGGCCGTCTTCCGGGATCAGCGCCAGGGCCTCTTCAAAATCCGCCATTGCCCGCGTCCACTCCTGGCGACGATAAGCGGCCAGCCCCCGGGCGTATAAAGTTACCAGCCGCGACTGAACCTCCGTTAGCTGGCCGGCCCGGCCCAGCAGCTCGTAAATTTTTACCGGCTCCGCCTTGCCCACCACCTTGACGGCGTCCAGTTCCCGGACGGCGATGGCCGTCTCAGCCGCCCGGAAGGTAGTTTCGCCGATCATGGTATAAGTGCCGTACATCTTGTTGACCCCTTCCAGCCGGGCGGCGGTATTGACGGTATCTCCCATCATGGTGTAATCCATGCGGTTGCGGGAACCCATATTGCCCACTACCGCATGGCCGGAAAATAAACCGATGCGGACTTGCAGCTCCGGTTTGCCTTCCCGACGCCATTTTTCACGCAGCGATATCATTCTCTTTTGAATATCAACGCAGGCCAGGCAGGCGGCTTCGGCATGATTAGCCAGATCGTTGGGAGCTCCGAAAAAAGCAATGGCCGCGTCACCTTCAAATTTATCCACCCCGCCCTGGTGTTTTAAAATTATATCGGTGATTTCGGTAAGAAAATCATTCAGCAGATCGACCAGTTCCTCCGGGGCCAGTTTTTCGGAGATACTGGTAAAGCCCTGAACATCAGAGAAAAAAGCGGTTATCTCGCGCCGTTCTCCGCCCAACACCAACTTATGCGGTGATTCAATCAACTGCTGCACCACCTCCGGAGCCAGGTATTTGGAGAAAGCCTCCCGGATAAACTTCTTCTGGCCCGCTTCGGAAAAATACTTATAGGAAGTGGTGGCCAGGTACACCAGCACCAGCACGCACAGGGGGTAAACCAGGTTCAGGATCCAGCCGGTCTGCGAAAAAAAGAACTGCCCCAGCCAGACATATCCACCGAACATGGCCATGGCCACCACTCCGCCCAGCAGCGGGCCTGATCGCGCCAGCACCACCGCCAGCAGAAAGCCGCCGAAAAACAAAATCAGCAGATCCAGCAGGGGGGCCCAGACCGGCCGGTATAAATAATCGCGGGACAAAATGCTGTCGATGACGTTGGGATGGACTTCCGGACCAGGGAAGACCTTGGCCATGGGGGTAACGCATTCATCATGGATACCAATGGCAGTGGCCCCGACCACGACAATCTTGTCCCGGAGCCGGCCTTCGGAAATATTACCACGCAGAATATCAGTGACGGAAATATGGGGGTAGGTCTTGGGCTCGCCCCGATAATTGATCATCATCTCGCCGCGGTCATCAACAGGAATGGAACGGTCTCCCACCTGAACCTTTGCCACTCCGTTTTTTTCATTAATCAGGATGGAAAGGGGCTCATCAAGGTAGGCGCTGACCGCCTTGAGCGACAAGGGCGCGTATAAGTTCCCCTGGAAACGGATCGTCAGGGGCAGCCTTCGGACCACTCCGTCCGGGTCGGTCAGTTTGTTGAAAAAGCCCGCGTAAGGAGTAGTCTCGGCAATCTTTTTTATATTGGACTGGGGCGCGACGGCTTCCGGCAGGGGGGTGTTTCTGGCCGCCCCCGAGGTAAAACGGGTAACATCGTAGCGGCCGCTCTCGATGTTGGCGGAATGGGCCTCGAGCTCTTCCGGGGTGATATGGACCGCGTCATCGGGATTGATCTGAAAAAAATAACCCAGCACCACTTCCGCCGAAGCCTTCTCAATGGCCTCAGCCAGAAGGCGATCGTTGTTTTTCTGATATTTCAGTGATTCCAGGAAATCGATCAGCTCTCTGGTACCGCTGCCGCTGGAGGAGGCCTCGGCCGCCACTTGATCGAGAGCCTTGACGACCTCGGAACTTTCCGGCTCGAAAAAGCCCACGTCAAAAGCGATTACCCGGGCACCCTCTTCGGAAAGCCTCTTAACCAGATCGGCCATGATGGAACGGGGCCAGGTCCAGCGTCCTTCCGCCTTCAGGCTTTTCTCGTCTATGACGGCCAGGACGACCTTATCGGTTATTGGTTGCTGCCCCCGCATCCTGAACCGCAGATCAATGGTTTTCAGCTCTACCGAATCAAGAAAGGGAATGGAAACGACATAGGCCAGGCAACCGACCAGAATAACCACCATGGAAAGGGCGATCGGACCCCGGAAAACGGTTTTTTTAAGGATTGAAATCATGCTGCCGCGTCAACCAAAGCCGTCATAATATTAACCCGGATTTATGACCGTATCCGGCCCCTGAAAATCCCGTAAATCTTTCATTGCCATGTTAATCTTTATATTGTAAAAAATTGGGTAAGTCAATTCAAGTTTGACGACTTTAGCCCGGATATTTCACGAGTTGATTTGAGCGCAGCTGCAAGGCGCAGGACACGAAGTTGTAGTAAATCTACTGCGAGTGTCCTGCAACAAAGCAGATGCGCTCAAGGCGACTCGCCCGAAGGGTGAATTTTTTCGACATTTAAATGGTGAAAAGTTCATAAACATCCAGGTACAATTTGTATTTTGAAAAAGAGCCTGAATTTATTAATAACTATTTGAAGTTTATGCATTAACCAACTATGGTCGAAAAAATTCATGAAATATCCGGG
>JAWOCW010000104.1:0-4090 GCA_046483615.1 Desulfosudaceae bacterium | reverse complement strand
CTTTTTCAGTTTGGCAATGGCCACTATGTCACCGGGACCGGCCTGGTCGATATTTTTCTGTTTTTTGCCGGTCAGAGACAGCAGCTGATTGTAGCGCTCGTTGCTTTCACTGGCGGCGTTGAGAAAAGATCCGTCCGGGCCTAGTTTCCCGGAGACCACCCGGAACAGGGAGAGGCGCCCGGAAAAGGGATCAGCCACGGTTTTAAAAACAAAGGCGGCAAACGGTTCATCCGGATCAGGTTGGCAGATCACCTCTTCGCCATCGGCGTTTCGGGCCGTAAACGGGCCTCTTTCCAGGGGTGACGGCATGCAGTCGACGATAAAGTCGGCCAGCAGGTCAATTCCGATCCGGGCGGTGGCCGCCCCGCACAGAACCGGGGCAAAAGTCCGGGTGGCAATACCCTTTTTCAAGGCCTGCTTCAACTCCGCGTCCGTCAGGGTTTCTCCTTCCAGGTAACGCTCCATCAGCGCTTCGTCAGCCTCGGTGATGTTTTCAATCAGGGCCTCTTTTTCCGCTTCCGCTTCATCCATCATTTCCGCGGGGATGTCGCCGGTGGTGCGGTTACCGTTTTCATCGTAAGTGTGGGCCTTCAGGTTGAGCAGGTCGATGACCCCCTTGAACTCTTCTTTTTCACCGAGGGGCAGTTGCAGGACAATCGGCTTGGGGTCGCCCAGGACTTCCCTGGCGTCGGCCATGGTCTGGGAATAGTCAGCCCGGTCCTTGTCCAGCTTGTTGATAAAGATGGCGCAGGGCAGATTGTGGGAGGCGGCAAAGGCCCAGGCTTCCTCGGTTTGGACCTTGATGCCGTCGACGCTGTCTATGACCACCAGAAGACCATCCGCGGCCTGAAAACAGCTGAGGGCGTCTGAAAAAAAGTTCTGGTCGCCGGGAGTGTCGATCAGGTTAATGACATGTTTTTTCCACTGGTGCTGAAAGATATTGCTGGTGATGCTGGAAACGCGTTTAACTTCTTCCGGTTCAACATCCATGGCCGTGTTACCGTTTTCAACACTGCCGAATCGATCAATGGCCTTGGCGTTGTAAAGCAGCGCTTCGGACAACATGGTTTTGCCGGCGCCGGCGTGGCCGGCCAGGGCGATATTCCTGATTTTTCCCGTTGTTTCATCCATAAATAGCTCCTCTTTCTAACCGCTTGTTTCTCCTGCCTGAGATTATCTCATAATCTGCTGGTTCGAAACGGCCGGATAATACCGGAACCATGGAACCAGTCTCGCAAACTGGCCTAATAGTATAAATTTTTATAATTTAGCCCGCGTTTTTGGAAAAATCAAGGGCAAATATATTAAAGAATTCAACGTTCCCCTTGGGGCCGGTGAGGGGTGAGACAATGGCCTCAGCGCTGGTCAGGCCATGATCCCGGGCAAAGGCTGACAGAAGATCCAGCACTTCCCGGTGATCAGCCGGGTCACGGACCACCCCGCCTTTTCCCACCCGGCCCTTGCCGATTTCGAACTGAGGTTTGATCAGGCACAGGACGCGGCCGGCCGGTTTCAAAAAAGGCAGTACCGCCGGTATGACAATGGTCAGGGAAATAAAAGAAACGTCAATGGTGATCAGGTCGACCCGGATTGGCAAAGCTTCGGCCGGCAGGTGACGGATGTTGGTTCGTTCAATGACGGTGACCCGTTTGTCCTGGCGTAAAGGCCAGGCCAGTTGGCCGTAGCCCACGTCCACGGCAAAAACATGTTCAGCGCCGTTTTGCAGCAGGCAATCAGTAAAGCCCCCGGTGGAAGCGCCCACGTCCAGGCAGGTCAAACCGGTCACGTCCAGGTCATAGGCCCGCAATGCTCCGGCCAGCTTGAGCCCGCCGCGGCTGACGTAGGGGCAGCTTTCCCGGATATGGATTTTGGCGGTGGCGGCAACCTGGGTGCCCGGCTTGGTTACCGGCGAATCATTGACCAGAACGTCGCCGGCCATGATCATGGCCTGGGCGCGGTGCCGGGTCGGAGCCAGGCCTTTGTCCAGAAGCAGTCGATCGATTCTTATTTTGGCCGGAGAAGGCATGGTGGCAGATTATGGCGAGGGGCGATCAGGGAGTGTGATTTGTCTGGCAGCGGCCATAATGGCCTCCGCGTCAATTTTATGAGCGGCGCGCAGAACAGCCTGGGAACCGTGTTCGACAAAGGTGTCATTGATGCCCAGGCGCTTGACGGTAAATCCGGAGATGCCGGCGTCGCTGAGATATTCCAGGACGGCGCTGGAAAAACCACCGGCCAGAACATTGTCTTCCACCGTAATCAGCCGGGGGGTTTTCCGGACCAGCTCGCCGATTAATTCCGTGTCCAGCGGTTTGATGAAGCGGCAGTTGACCACCGTGGCGGCGATACCTTCACCGTCCAGTATTTCGGCCGCCCGGATGGCCTCCGCCAGGGGGTGGCCGATGGCCAGGATGAGCACGTCATCGCCGGTACGGATTATTTTGGCTTTGCCCGGAGTAACCGGCGTGATTTTTTCATCAAGGGGAACTCCCCGGCCGGTGCCGCGGGGATAACGAATGGCCGCGGGACCGTCGTGGTAGATGGCGGTGTACAACATCCGGCGCAGTTCGTTTTCGTCGCCCGGCGCCATGACCATCATGTTGGGCATGCTGCGCAGGTAGGACAGGTCAAAAATGCCGTGATGGGTGGGGCCGTCTTCGCCGACAATCCCGGCCCGGTCAATGGCGAAAGTCACCGGCAGGGATTCCAGGCAGACGTCGTGCAGAATCTGGTCGTAACTCCGCTGCAAAAAGGTGGAGTAGATGGCCACCACCGGTCGTAATCCCTGGGCGGCCATGCCGGCGGCAAAGGTAACCCCGTGCTGTTCGGCAATGCCCACGTCGTAAAAGCGGTCGGGGAAATTTTCGGCAAATTGATTCAGGCCGGTGCCTTCCGGCATGGCGGCGGTGACTGCCATGATGGTGTCGTCTTTTTCCGCCAGGCTCGTCATGGTCTGGCCGAAAATGCTGGTATAGGTGGGAGCGCGGCCCTTTTTGAGGCAATTGCCGGTTGTTATTTCAAAAGCCCCGACACCGTGAAAATAGGCCGGGTTCTGTTCGGCGGGTTCATATCCCTTGCCTTTGGTGGTGGTGACGTGGAGCAGGACCGGTTCTTCGATTTCCTGGATGTTTTGCAGGATGTTGATCAGCTGCTTGATATTATGGCCGTTAATGGGACCGAAATATTCAAAATTAAACGCTTCAAAGAGCATGCCCGGCGTCACGAAGGTTTTAAAAGATTCTTCCGAGCGCTTGGCAAACTGATAAATATCATCACCGATTTTGGGAAGAGACCGCAGCAGTTCGCCCAGCTCCTTGCGCCAGTCCTGCAGATAAGTGGCGGAAAGGGTCCGGCTGAGAAAGGAGGACAGGGCACCGACATTTTTGGTGATGGACATTTCATTGTCGTTCAGGATGACGATCAGGTTGCGGTCCTTGTGCTGGTCTCCGGCCTGGTTCAGTCCTTCATAGGCCATGCCGGCCGTGAGCGATCCGTCGCCGATTACGGCCAGAACCTTGGAATGATCGTCCCTCCTTTCGTTGGCGCTCAACAGCCCCAGGCCGGCGGAAATGGAAGTGCCGCTGTGGCCGGTGGAAAAAGCGTCGTAGGGACTTTCGCTGCTTTTGGTAAACCCCGACAAACCGCCGTACTGACGGATGGAGGCGAACCGGTCCCGCCGCCCGGTCAGTATTTTGTGGGCGTAAGCCTGGTGGCCCACGTCCCAGATGATCTTGTCTCTGGGGATATCAAAGACATAATGAATGGCGATGGCCAGTTCCACCGCGCCCAGGCTGGGGGCCAGGTGACCGCCGTTTTTCGAGACGACTTCAATGATCAATTCCCTGATCTCCTGCGCCAGAACTGACATCTCGGACAGGGAGAGCTGTTTCAGGTCATCCGGAGAATTGATTTTGTCAAGCAGGGTTGTCATTTGTGCCCCGGTATTTGTTTAATGTTCGTTTGGACTTTCCAATCTGGTCTTTTTACGAAATTATGTACCCGTAAAAAGACGTAGTGAGACGGCTTTGTAAAAAGTTCAAGATCAAGGCTTGCGCAATCACGAAGAATGCAGCGTACTTAGCGTACGTGA
>JAWOCW010000037.1:0-10114 GCA_046483615.1 Desulfosudaceae bacterium | reverse complement strand
CGGACGGGGAGAATTACCGCAAGTTCTGGCCGGTGGCCCAGCATATCGTGGCCAAGGATATCATCAAGCCTCACGGCATTTACTGGCCGATCATGCTCAAGGCGGCCGGCATTCCGCTTTACCGGCACTTGAACGTCCATGGTTTCTGGAGAGTCGACCAAAGCAAAATGTCCAAGAGCCTGGGCAACGTGGTCAGTCCCCTGGCCATGAAGGATGTCTACGGTCTGGACGCTTTTCGTTACTTTTTGTGCCGGGAGATGTCCTTCGGCCATGATGCCAGTTTCAATGAAACCGCCCTGGTGGACCGGCTCAACGCCGACTTGGCCAATGACCTGGGCAACCTGTTCGCGCGGGTGCTGGCCATGGCCGGAAAGTATTTCAACAGGGAGGTGCCGGCGGCGGACGCGGCTGACCTGCCCGCCACCGAGATCGATTTGCGGGCCCTGGCCGCGGCAACCGTCAGCGAGTATGAAGAGCGCCTGTCCACCTTTTATTACGCCCGGGCCCTGGCGGCCGTGTGGGAGTTCATCGGCGCCATGAACCGCTACGTGGATTATACCGCCCCCTGGGAACTGGCCAAATCCGAAGAGAAAAGGCCGGCCCTGGCGGCGGTCATGTATCATCTGCTGGAGGGGCTGCGGGTGGTCGCCGGCCTGATTTCTCCGGTCATGCCGGACACGGCCGCCAGCATGACGCACAAGCTGGGCCTGGCCGGGGAGGGCGACCCCGTCCGGTTTGATTTTGAGAAGATCAAAACCTGGGGCGGACTGCCGCCGGGAACCCGCCTGGCCAAACCGGTTGCCCTGTTTCCGCGGGTGGAAAAACCGGACATGGCCGCGGAGCCGGAGCCGACGGCCGGCCAAACCGGTCAACCGGCCGCGGCCGGGTTCAAGCCGGAAATCAAGCCGGAAATCGAGATTGACGACTTTTCGAAAACCGATCTGCGGATCGGTACCGTGCTGGCCGCGGAAAAGATTCCCAAGGCTAAAAAGCTGTTAAAGCTCCAGGTGGATATCGGCGAACAACGAACCGTGGTGGCCGGCATCGCCGAGGCCTATACCCCCGAAGAGATGGTCGGCAAGCAAGTGGTCATCGTGGCTAACCTGAAACCGGCCAAATTGATGGGGGTGGAATCCCATGGCATGCTCCTGGCCGCTTTCGGAGAAACCGGGGCGGCCCTGGCCACCGTCGACAATCCGGTTGAACCGGGAACCGTGTTGAAATAAAATTCCATAAGGAGGCGTTTATGCCCGGATTTGAATGGTACGATCAAAGCGAACGGGAACAGGTCAACGAGGTTTTGTCCGCCGGGGTGCTGTTCCGGTACGGCTACGGCCCGTCAGGTAACGAACGTTCCCGGGCGAAGATGTTTGAAACCGAGTTGAGCCGGAAAATCGGGGCCGGATACTGCCATTTGTGTTCCAGCGGCACCGCCGCCCTGACCGTGGCCCTGGCGGCTGCCGGCATCGGGGCCGGCGACGAGGTGATCGTGCCGCCGTTTACCTTCGTGGCGACCTTTGAGGCTCTGCTGAACGCCGGGGCGGTGCCGGTCTTTTCCGAAATAGACGAAACTCTCTGCCTTGATCCGGACCGGCTGGAAGAGGCCCTGACCCCCCGGACCAGGGCGGTCATGCCGGTTCACATGTGCGGCGGCATGGCCCGGATCGACGCCATCCAGGCTTTTTGCGAAAAAAAGGGGCTGGTTCTCCTGGAAGACGCCTGCCAGGCCCTGGGCGCCACCTTTAACGGGAAACACCTGGGAACCTTCGGCCGGGCCGGCTGTTTTTCCTTTGACCCGGTCAAGACCATTACCTGCGGTGAGGGCGGCGGCGTGGTCACCAACGACCAGGAGGTCTATGTCCGGGCCGACGCTTTTGCCGACCACGGCCATGACCACCTTGGCGTTGACCGGGGCGCGGACGACCATGTTATTCTCGGCGCCAATTATCGCATCAGCGAACTGAACGCCGCCGTGGGCCTGGCCCAGTTGCGCAAGCTGGACCGGATCCTGGAAACCCAGCGGCGCCACAAGCAGTTTCTCAAAGAAGCCCTGTCCGGGATTCCGGATGTCTCCTTCCGGGACCTGCCCGATCCGGCCGGTGATTCAGCCACTTTCCTGTCGTTTTTTCTGCCTGATGAAGACCGGGCCCGGGCGGCGGCGAAAGAACTGGCCCGGGCCGGCGTGGACGGCTGTTTTTACTGGTATGACAATAACTGGCACTATCTGCGCCAATGGGACCATCTCCGGGAGATGCGGGCGGCTGCCCGGCTGCCGGCTTCCCTGGCTGACAATCTGCCGGACTACCGCCGGTTGTCGCTGCCCCGGAGCGAGGCCGTCATGAGCCGCTGCCTGTCCCTGCTGATCAAGCTGGCCTGGACCGAGGACGACCTGGCGGCCCGGGCCGATGCCATGAAAACCGTGCTTACTTCCTAACAGGTGATATATGTTTAGAAATTTCAGGATGATTTCCAATGTGGTCTTCGGCCGGGGATGTTTCAATCAACTGGCTGATATCCTGGCCGGCCGGCGCCAGGACTCTTTTATGGTTTTTCTGGTGGATGATGTTTTTGAAAATCAGCCCCTGGCCGGCCGCGTTCCCGCCGAAGACCGGGACCGGATTATTTTCGTCAATGTCGATGACGAGCCCAAGACCACCTACGTGGATAAACTGGTGGCTGATATCCGGGCCGGAGCGGCGGCGCTGCCGGACGGTGTCATCGGGATCGGCGGGGGCAGTACCATGGATCTGGCCAAGGCGGTTTCGCTGCTGCTGACCAATCCGGGTTCGGCCGCGGATTACCAGGGCTGGGACCTGATCAAGACGCCCGCCGTCTACCACGTGGGTATTCCCACCCTGTCCGGAACCGGCGCCGAAGTTTCCCGCACCACGGTCCTGACCGGCCCGGAAAAGAAACTGGGCATCAATTCCGACCATACCGTCTTTGACCAGGTTGTTCTCGATCCGGAGCTGATCGCCGGCGTGCCGGTGGAGCAGTGGTTTTATACCGGCATGGACTGCTATATCCACTGCGTCGAATCGCTGGAAGGAACCTACCTCAACGCCTTTTCCCGGGCGTACGGCGAAAAGGCGCTGGATCTCTGCCGGGAGGTCTATCTGGGCGATCCGGCTGACAGCGATGACCGCTTGATGATGGCCTCCTTTTTCGGGGGCATGAGCATTGCCTATTCCCAGGTGGGGGTGTGCCATGCCATGTCTTACGGGCTGGCCTTCGTGCTGGGCGTTCATCACGGCATCGGCAACAGCATCGTCTTTGATTACCTGGAAGAATTTTATCCCGAAGGCGTGGCCGAATTCCGAACCATGCTGAAGCGGCACGACATCCAATTGCCCCGGCAGTTGACGGCGGATCTGGCCGAGGCGGATCTGGATCGCATGAGTCAGGTGGCCTACGGCCTGGAGCCCTTGTGGGAAAACGCCCTGGGTGAAAACTGGCGCGAGATCATGCCCATGGAAAGAATCAAGGCCTTGTACCGGAAAATGTAGTTTTAAAAGCGCGGGGTTGGTTATGTGCGGAATCGTCGGAATAGTGCCGGTGCGGTGTCAGGAAACCAGGACGGCTGAGGTGGATGTTCTGGAGCTGCATCGGCTGACTGACATCATTGAACGGCACTTGTCGCAGAATTGTTTTTCAGGATCGACAGCTGATATCACCAATTACCTGGGCGGGGAGGTAGTTGTGGAGGAGTTGTCGGCCAAGTCCCGCGCCCTGAAAACGGATGCCGCCTTTTATCGTTTGTTGACCGTTCCCGAGGATTGCCTGGCCGTGGAATCGGTGGCCGCCCGGCTGAAGACACTGGCCGATCTGGAAGAGGAGGCCTGGAATACGACCCTGGGCCTGGTGGAAGCGGCTGCCGTCCCGGTCCTGTCCCGACGACTGGAAAAGGTCCGGGATATCTGGTGGTGCCTGGAAAAAGAGGTCCGCCAAAACCTTACCCGCGTCTCGGAGCTGGTCACGGCAACCCCCATGTCTTTTGAGGCCCTGGCCTTGTTGCGGAAAATTAACGCCACCTTTAACAGCCTGGATCGCCTGGAGGTGCGGGGGCGTGATTCGGCCGGCATCGCCGTCATGGTTACCGTGGCCGGCGATGTCTTTGAGTCTTTTCAAGAGAGCCTGGCCCGGGAGGGGCTGTGGGAGTCCTTCAAGGAAAGAAGCAATCCGGAAATACTGGACAACCAGGCCCTTTCTTTTTACAGCGATATTGATAACCACCAGGTCAGCCTGGCCTTTGTCTACAAGTTTGCCGCTGAAATCGGCAGCCTCGGCGAAAATGTCCGTTTCCTGCGCAAACAGATTTCCCGGGACGCGGTTTTTCAGGCCATGCTCGGTTTCCCCTGCGAACAGGCCACCATTTCCGCTCATACCAGATGGGCTTCGGTCGGGACGATTACGGAAGCCAACTGCCATCCGGTGGACAACCGCACCCTCGAGCGGGATGCCGGTCAGCGAGCCTTTATTCAGGTCTGTTTGAACGGCGATATTGACAACTATCAGGAATTAAAGGCTGAACACGAGGTCCTGGGCGATGTCCTGCCGGCTGATATTACCACTGATACCAAAATTATTCCCGTCCGGATTCAGAGATATCTCAGCGAGGGACACGCCGTGGAAGAAGCCTTCCGGCTGGCGGTTGCTGATTTTCACGGGGCTCACGCCATCATGATGCAGACCGCCCTGGCTCCGGGCCGGTTGTTTTTCGCCCAGAAGGGCAGCGGCCAGGCTTTGTTTGTGGGCCGGGCCCAGGATCACTACATCGTCTCCTCGGAATTGTACGGGATCATCGAGGAAACGGACACTTTTCTAAAGATGAACGCCGATGGCCACGGCCGGGCGGACGACAGCGGCCAGATTGTCATCCTGGACCAGGAGACCGCCGACCTGACTGATATCACCGCCAGTTTTTATGACGGTGGGCCGGCCCGGTTTAACGAGACGCATGTTAATCAGACCGAGATAACTTCCCGGGATGTCGATCGCCAGGAATATCCCCACTACTTTTTAAAGGAAATTTCCCAGGCCCCCCGGTCCATTGAAAAAACCATGCAGAATTGCTGGCAGCAGGCTGATCCGGACTCGGACCTTCTGGTCGTGCACCTGGGTGACTCCGTGATTCCGGCGACACTGCGAACCGCCCTGGAAGAAGGGCTGATCCGGCGGATCTTTTTCATAGGACAAGGCACTGCCGGAGTAGCCGCCCTGGCCTGCTCCGATATTCTCAATTATTACCTGGCTGATCCGGCCATGGTGGTGGGCGCCTTAAAAGCCTCCGAGTTAAGCGGATTCAAGCTGTCCGAGAGCAGTCTTTCGTCAGACCAGGGTGCCATGGCCGATACCCTGGTGGTGGCTATCAGCCAATCCGGCACTACCACCGATACCAACCGGGCCCTGGACATGGTCCGGGACCGGGGGGCTCACACTCTGGCCATTGTCAATCGCCGTGATTCGGATATCACCTTTCGGGTGGACGGGGTGTTTTATACCAGCACCGGTCGCGATATTGAAATGTCGGTGGCCTCGACCAAGGCTTTCTACTCCCAGGTGGTGGCCGGTTCGGTGCTGGGCTTGTATCTGGCTGAATTGAAAGGCGCCCGGGAGGCGGCTTTTATTTCCAGCGAGATCAAGCAGCTGCTGCGGCTGCCGGCCGTGCTGACAACGATTTTTGAAAAACGGGCCGCCATCCAGCAGAGCGCCCGGCGACTGGCTGCCGCCAAGACCTACTGGGCGGTTGTCGGCAGCGGGCCCAACAAGGCCGCCGCTGACGAGATCCGCATCAAGCTGAGTGAATTGTGCTACAAGACTATTTCTTCGGATTACGTGGAGGATAAGAAGCATATCGATTTGTCCGCTGAACCGCTTATTATCGTCTGCGCGGCCGGCTCCCGCCCCCGGGTCCTGGACGATATCGTCAAGGATACCGCCATTTTCCGGGCTCATAAGGCGGCCCCGGTGGTGATCGTGGAAGAGGGCGAGGAGCGTTTCGCGCCTTATGCCGAGGATGTCATTCACGTGCCGGCTATTTCCGAGCATTTTGGTCCCATCGTCAATACCTTTGTAGGTCATTTGTGGGGTTATTACGCCGCCCTGGCCATTAATGAAGGTTCGGAGCTGCTGTATGATTTCCGGGAAAACATGCAGCGGGAAATTGATCAATACCTTCATCAGGGTCTGGATTTATTCGAAATAGTACTGGAAAACGATTTCCGGGAAAAGGTGCTGCGGTTTTACAAAAGTTTTCGGATGGTCCCGGACAATGGCGATACTCCCGTCGGCAACGCCCAGGCCTCGGACCAGACCTCGGATCTGACCTTGCTGCTGAAGTACCTGGCCGGCCGGCTGCCCCTGGCTGATTTTGAACTGGATTTCGGGGTCAAGGGCACGGCCCCCAACATGATCAAGACCCTCTTTGCCTGCCTGAGCCGTTCCATCAATCAGATGGCGCGACCGATTGACGCCATCAAGCACCAGGCCAAGACCGTCACGGTCGGCACCAGCCGGATCGAGGAAACCATGACCGGCATATTGTTTGATGCCCTGGAAAATCATGGTATTTCCTTTGCTCAATTGACCAACAGCAACGTGGTGGTGCTGAAAAACGTGCAGGAGATAGTGGCTGCCATCAACGGCTCCATTTTATACGAGGTATCTCATCTCAATTTGCTGGGGGCGCCCACCGAGGAAACCACCATCAGGATTCTGAAGAAAGAGGGCCTGCTGGCGGAGATCCCTTCGCGGGTGGAGACGGATACCCGTCTCAAGGGAACCAAGCGGATTATTGTCAAGGAGGGCAATGTCTACGTGGGCAAAGGCCGCAAAGATGACCGTCATATCGTGGTCATCCCGGTGCTTTCGGCGTCCACTGCCGAAGGCGGTATGATCAACCGGATTCTGTTGCTGACCATTGATTTTAAAGAGCAGACCTCCCTGTATGCCCGTAAAAAAGCCCTGGGCGGTAAGTGTGAACGGATCAAGAATTACGTTCAGGAGAATAATGTCGTCTGGGAAGATCGTTTTCTGGAGCTGGTGGATATCAGGGATCTGTTCGGAAGATCCGCCGAGAAAAACGCCGAAGCCATCGTGGCGGCCGTGGAAAAGAAATCCTGAAACAAAGCCTCAGCCGGGAGCGTTTACCCTTGTCCTGATGGTGGCTGGAGACAATTAGGGCACCAGCCGGATGGCTGCCGGCCCTCTTCCTTCGGGGGATTTCCTGCTTGACTTGTTTCTGTGGAACAGCTACGATATGTTAACCTTAACGTAAGCGTTAAGGATGGCGAGAGAAGTACTTTTTGGGAGATCCTTCAATTTAGACAAAAAACAGGCGGGTTATAATGTCAGATCATTCATCTTCATCCGATAAGCAGACCGAGCGGGTCGCGCTTTCCGAAGCAGAATCCAAAAAAATATTAAGCCGGTACGGTGTCCCCGTGGTCGAGGAAATCGAGGTCGCCGATGAAAGCGGGGCCGTGGCGGCGGCTCGGGAAATAGGTTTTCCGGTGGTGTTAAAGGGCGTGGGCGCCCGGCTGCTGCACAAGACCGAAGCCGGCGCGGTCGCCCTGGGGCTCCAGGACGAAGAGGCGGTCCGGGCGGCCTGCCAGACCATGGTCGGCCGGGCCGGAGACTTACTGGAAAGTTTCCTGGTTCAGCGGCAGATAATCGGTAAGCGGGAGATGGTGGCCGGCCTTTTCCGGGACCGGATTTTCGGGCCGGTGGTCATGTTCGGCCTGGGCGGTATCTTCACCGAGGCCTTGTCCGACGTGAGTTTCCGGGTGGCCCCCCTGACCGAAGCCGACGCCGGGGAGATGATTGATGAAATCCGGGCCGGCCGGATGCTGGGCGAGTTCCGCGGCGAAGCCGCCGCCGACCGTCAGCAGCTGGTCAAGACCCTGCTGGGCCTGTCGGAGATCGGCCTCCGGGAAGGTGACGTGGCCGAGGTGGATATCAACCCCCTCATCATCACCGCCCAGGGCTCGGTTGGCGCGGTGGACGCCCTGATCGTGCGCGCGCCGGAAGAGGCGGCCGCGGCCGCCAAACCGCCGGTGGACCCCCGGGCTCTGGGAAAGTTGTTTTATCCCCGGTCAATGGCCTTTGTCGGGGCCTCCAACCAGTTCGGCAAGTGGGGGCACATGCTCTTTACCAATACCGTCAGCAACGGTTACCAGGGCGAGGTCTACCTGGTCAATCCCAAACGCAAAATCATTGCCGGCCGTCCTACCTATCCCACCATAAACGATATTCCCGGTCCGGTCGACCTGGCCGTGGTGACCATTCCGGCCGCCATGGTCTCCGGGTTGATTGACGAACTGGCCCGGAAAGGCGTTAAAAACATGCTCCTGATTACCTCGGGCTTCGGAGAAACCGGACCGGAGGGCAAGCAGCTGGAGGCGGAGGTGATCGATAAAGCCCGCCAGGCCGGGATCCTCGTGGTCGGTCCCAACACCATGGGCATTATCAACCCCCATATCCGTCTTTACTGCACCGGTTCCCTGGTCTGGCCTGATCCCGGCGGCATCGCCGTGGTGGCCCAGTCCGGCAACATGGGCGGTCAACTGCTTCATTTCGCGGAACAGCAGGGCATTGAGATCCGGGCCTTCAGCGGATCCGGCAACGAAGCCATGGTCACCATCGAGGACTACCTGGAAGGGTTTGAAATAGACGAGCTGACTGAAATCGTCATGCTCTATATCGAAAGCGTCAAGAACGGCCGGCGATTCGTGCGCAGCGCCCGGCGGCTTTCCGCCCGAAAGCCCATCGTGATGCTCAAGGGCGGGCAGACCGAGGCCGGCAGCAAGGCCGCGGCCAGTCATACCGGCGCCCTGACCTCTGATTCCCGGGTTTTTGACGCGGTCTGCCGGCAGACCGGCATCGTCAAGGTGGATCATCCCATGGATATGCTGGACCTTTCGGCCGCCTTCTCGTCCTTGCCCCTGCCCCGGGGAAAACGGGTCGGCATCATGACCCTGGGCGGCGGCTGGGGGGTGGTGGCCTCTGATCTGTGCGCCCGTTATAACCTGACTGTGCCGGAACTGCCGCCGGAATTGATCAAGACCATTGACGGCATCCTGCCGCCCTACTGGAGCCGGGCCAATCCCATCGACCTGGTCGGCGAGCGCGACAACCAGTTTCCCGTCCTGGTGCTGGAAGAGCTGATGAAGTGGGATGGCTGCGATATCGTCCTCAACCTGGGAATCCGGGGGCGGCGCCTGTCAGCCAAGCGCCTGGTGGAGACGGCCCGGATTGATCCGGATTATGACCAGGAATTTTTTGACGCGGTTATCAAGGCCATGTATGATTTTGAAGAACAGTATATCCGGCACGTTGTCAACATGATGGAGAAATACGGCAAGCCGGTGCTGGGAGTCAATATCGTTACCGACGAAACCGAGGATAAAACCATCTACAAGGTTGAGGGCAGCTCTTATAAGGGCGTCTTTTTCCCCACCCCGGAACGGGCGGTCAAGGCGGTGGCCCGGATGTACGGCTACCAGCGGTTTCTGGCCCGGGAAAGCGGCTGAAATCGTCGGATGCCTTCGGTGGACGGGCGAACTTACGATTTCAGAATCAGGCCCGCCGGCAGCGACTCCCCGTAGCGGACAGCTTCCTCCTGGCCCGCCAGGGGCACTACCGTCGTTATTATTTTTTCGAAGCGATCTTTCAGCCCGGCCGCGTCCAGCCAGGCCAGGACCCGTTCGGACAGGGCCGGATCCACGTCCCTGGTGCGGTCTCCGGTTCGGCGAATCATCTGGGCGACGGCGGCGGCCCTGGGCGCGGCCGGCAGCCGATCCAGGGCAAGTATCTCCTCCACCCAGCCGGCCGCCTCGTCCGGCGGCACCACCCGGTCCGCCGAGCCGTACAGCATTTCCCGCGCCCCCAGCCGGGACAGAGCCCAGAGATGCTGGGGTTTGCCCTTTTTGGAGGTTGCCAGCGGCAGCAGGGCCCGGCCGCAGGCGATCTTGTCTTTTACCAGGAGGCGTTACAGGTTGGCCACCGCCATCCAGATTTCCACGGCTTCCTGGGCCGGAATTTTACGGCCGCCGCCCTGACGGGGCATGATCAGGGGCGAGACGTCCTGCAGCAGCTGCCGCTGCTGGCCCGGTTT
>JAWOCW010000002.1:0-2625 GCA_046483615.1 Desulfosudaceae bacterium | reverse complement strand
GGAAAAGTTAAGGGAAAAAGGGGCCGGCGCGCTTTCGGACGTGGAATTGCTGGCTGTGATTCTGGGAAGAGGGCAGCAGGGAATTGAAGTCATGACCCTGGCCTCAAGAGTGGCCAAGCTGATTGCCCGGGAAAAAGGGCAGATTTCTTTTGACAAGCTACTGGGAATCGACGGCATCGGTCCGGCCAAGGCAGGCCAGATTCTGGCCGGGTTTGAACTGGCCCGACGCTATGTGGTCAAGGATGTCGTCACAATCAACGGTCCGGAATCCGTATTGCCGCTGCTGGCGCCGGTGGCGGGTAAACAGCAGGAACATTTTATCTGTATATCCCTGAACGGGGCCAACGAGATCATTGAAAACAGAACCATCACGGTCGGGCTTTTAAACAAGACCCAGGTCCATCCCCGGGAAGTGTTCGCCGATGTTATCGCCGACCGGGCGGCGGCGGTCATTCTGGCGCATAATCATCCCTCCGGGGAACTGAAACCCAGCGAGAGCGATCTGAAAATTCATGAGCAGCTTGTGGAAGCCGGAAAGATTCTGGGAATTTCCGTGCTGGATCATATCATTGTGGCCAAAGGCGGATATTACAGTTTTCAGGAGCAGGGATTGATTCATCCCACCGAAAGATGACCCCGTCAATGCCTGTTTTTTATAATCAGATCGCACGGGTCTGAGGCGGCCTGTTCAGCAGGGGTTATCAGGTCTGCTTTCTGTCAACACCCCTGAAATCGCTCATTCCGGTTTACAGCCATTCACCTTGTCCGGTTTCAGCACACATGAACCGACCTCTTCCGGCCGGCCGGTCCCGGCCGGTCCCGGACATTGACAAAAACAAGCAAAAATGATATTTTTTAAAAAAGTTTATGACATATTGCCATCCGTGGATAGCCGCAACCCTCTGCTAACGGCCCCGGCCCAACTGACAGGATCCGAACATGAGCTCCCAAACCGTGCGTACCATCTGTTTTGAATGCCACTCCCGCTGCGGCGTCATCCTGGAGGTTGAGGACGGCGCCATCGTCGGCATCAAGGGCGACAAGTCCCATCCTTTCAGTCATGGCTATACCTGCCCCAAAGGCCGCGCCTGCCGCGAAATCGTTTATCATCCCGACCGGATTACCCGGCCCCTGGTCAAGGTGGGCGGCCGGCAAAGCACCCGCTTTGAGGCCGTCTCCTGGGACAAGGCCCTGGAGATTATCGCCGAAAACCTGCTCGGCAGCCGGGAAAAATTCGGGGCTGAATCGGTCGTGCTGGGTTCCGGCACCACCCGCGGCCTGGCCCCCTATCTCAACCGCTTCCTGGCCCGGTTCGGATCACCCAACTTCATGGCCCCTTCCAACATGAGCGGCGGTCCCATCGCCCTGGGCAGCGCCGCCACCTCCGGGTTCGGAATGGTGGACCCGGATTTTGCCGAGAGCCGGTGCATTCTGCTGTGGGCCCACAACCCCGAAGCTTCCTGGCCGGGGCTGTACCTGTATGACATCAACCAGGGCCTTAAAAACGGGGCTACCCTGATCGTGGTGGACCCGCGGGGCACCAATTTCGCGAAAAAAGCCGATCACTGGCTGCAGATCCGGCCCGGCACGGACGTGGCCCTGGTACTCTCCTTTATCCAGGTCATCATTGAAAAAGAGCTTTATGACCAAAGCTTTGTCAAAAACTGGACCACCGGCTTTGAGCGGCTGGCCGAGCACGTGGCCGAGTTTACCCCGGAAAAATGCGAATCCATCACCTGGATTCCGGCGGAAGACATCCGGGCGGCGGCCATTGCTTTCGCGACCACCCCGCCAGCCTCCGTCGGACCCGGCATGGGCGGGGTCTGCCAGGCCAATGATGCCTTTGACCTGGCCCGGGGCCTGACCATCCTGAGCGCCATTACCGGCAACCTGGAAGTGGCCGGCGGCAACCTCAATTGCAGCCCGCCCACCAAAAAACGCAGTTGCTACGGTTCTGATTATGATGCCGCCCGCAATCTCCCGTCGGAACAGGCCGCCAAGAAACTCGGCGGTGACACCTTCCCCCTGATGGGCATGGTTCCCATTCCCTGCCCGCCGCAGGTGGTCTGGCCGGCCATTGCCGAGAGCAAGCCCTATCCGGTCAGGGCGCTCGGCCTGTTCGCCAACAACAGCGTCTGCGCCTATCCCAATTCCGCCCGGGTCAGATCGGTCCTGTCCTCGCTGGACTTTCTCTTCGCGGTGGACTATTTTCACACCCCCACCACCGAGCTGGCCGATGTCATCCTGCCCCCGGCCCACTGGAGCGAACGGGACGACGTGGAAGACCTGCTCATGAAAAACCACCTCTTCTGCCAGAACAAGGCGGTGGAACCGCTGCCCGAATGCCGGGATGAAAAGCAGATCCTGATCGACCTGGCCAGTAAGATGAATCTGGAGGATTACTGGCAGTCAGTGGAGGAAGCCCTGGATTACCGCCTGGAGCCGGTCGGGCTGACCTTGGCGCAATTCCGCAAGATGGGCCGTTACGCCACTCCCGTCAAGTATAAACGCTATGAAATTTTCGGAAAATTCCGGACTCCCTCCGGCAAGGTGGAACTGTGCGCCGATTATCTTTCGGGCCTGAACATCTCGCCCCTGCCGGTTTTCCGGGAACCGGACGAAAGC
>JAWOCW010000406.1:0-9559 GCA_046483615.1 Desulfosudaceae bacterium | reverse complement strand
CGTTAAAAACATGCCCGGCGAACTGGTCTGCGAGGCGGCTATCCCTTCCATGCCGCTCTACTTCTGGAATGACCCGGACGGCCGCCATTACCACCAGGCCTATTTTGACCGCTTCCCCGGGGTCTGGACCCACGGGGATTTCATCGAGATCAATGACCGCGGCGGGGTAATAATTCACGGCCGCTCGGATGCCACCCTCAACCCCGGTGGCGTGCGCATCGGCACCGCTGAAATATACCGCCAGGTGGAAGCCCTGGAAGAGATCGAGGACAGCCTGGTCATCGGCCAGAAATGGCGCAACGACGTCCGGGTGGTGCTGTTTGTCAAAACAGCTCCGGGGCACCTTCTGGACGAGGCCCTGAAAAAGAAAATAGTTACCGCCATCCGCGACAACGCCTCGCCGCGTCACGTTCCGGCCAAAATACTGCCGACCCCGGAAGTGCCCTACACCCTGAACATGAAAAAAGTGGAGCTGGCGGTCAAGCGGATTATCGAAGGGGGTAAGGCCACCAACCGGGACGCCCTGAAAAATCCCCAATGCCTGGATTATTACCAGGACCTGCCCGAACTGCAAGAGGATTGACGGCTTCGTGAAAGTCCAAATCGGCCGTCTTTTTTAAAACGGGCGGATTTTGGAGTCAGGCAGGTCGGACAGGGGCACGCCCTCTTTTTCTTCGGCTGGATAGCCGACGGCGATAACGGCTTCCACCTCAAGAGAATCGGGCAGGTCCAGAATTTCCCGGACATATTGCCCGGCCTTGATCCGGCCGTCATGATCCCGGTTTCTGATCTGCACCCAGCAACTGCCCAGCCCCAGGGAAAAGGCCGTCAGGTGAGCGATGACGGCGGCAATGGAACAGTCTTCGATCCAGACATCCGACTTGCCGCTGTCGCCGCAGATGACAATACCCAGGGCGGCGTCTTTCAAAAAGGAGGCCCCGTGGGGCTTGGACCGGGACAACTTCTCCAGCACGGCCTTGTCCTCCACCCAGACAAACTCCCAGGGACGGATATTCCGGGAAGAAGGTGAGCGCAGCAAGGCCTCTTTCAGGGTGGCCTGAATTTCGGGATCAATGGCCTGATCCAAATATCGACGAACGCTTCGCCGGTGTCTGAGCAGCGAGATCATTAAATCACCCTTGGGCTTACTTTTTACAAAATCATCACACCTTGAATCTTTTCAGCAGTTCCGCCAGAGTTTCCGCCATCTGCAACAGATCGTCGGCGCTCTTGCGTAACAGGTGGCTGCTTTCCTTGATGTGATCAGTGGAAGTACTGACCATGGTAACATCCCGGGTAACATTATCTGCCACGGTGGAACATTCGGCCACGCTCTTGTTGACCTCGGAAACACCCTGAGATATCTGGGTGACGTTGCTGGCTATCTCTTTGGTGGAAGTGGACTGTTCTTCAATGGAAGAAGCAATGGTGGAGACGATCTCATCCACATTGCTGATAACGTCCACTATGCGGCCGATCTCTTCAACGGCGGCGGTGGTGACCTGCTTGTTGTCCTGAATCTGCTGATTGATCTGCTGGGTGGCCGTGGCTGTCTGCTGGGCCAGTTCCTTGATTTCATTGGCCACCACCGCGAAACCCCGGCCGGCTTCACCGGCCCGGGCCGCCTCAATGGTGGCGTTCAAAGCCAGCAAATTGGTTTTTTTCGATATCTCCGCGATAACTTCGGTGACTGACCCGATATTTTCAGCCGCCTCGTTAAGGCTGTCCAGCTTCCTGGAAACGTCCCCGGCATGGGAAACCGCGTTAGCGGTGGTGCTGCGGGCGACCTCGGTATTAGAGGTTATCTCATCGACGGTAGTAGTCATCTCCTCGATGGATGAGGCGATCAGGGTGACGTTCTGGGAGGTCTGCTCCATGGTGCTGGAAATAGTATTCATCTTGGCGCTCATCTGCTCCGAGGCCGAGGCCACCATATTGGCGTTTTCAGACATGTCCCCGGATTCCCCGGCCATCTTACCGGACAGGTCCAGCAACCCCCCGGAGGCGGCTTTCAACTGCTCAGTATTACTGTTGACCTCCCGGATCAACGATTTGAACTTATCCATGAACGTTTCAAACCGCATTTTCAGCATTTGACCGATTTCTTCTTCCCGATAGTCTTTCAGCTCCGCGGCCACGTCAGCGGTTTCCTGGGAAATACTTTCCAGCATCAGGGAGATATTGGAATTGGTGGACAGCATTTCGTTTTTCAGCATGGTGATACGGTCAGCCAAGCCCACGGAAAGCAGGGCCACAAACAAGACCGAACCGATCTGGATACCCCAGATGGTAAAAAAATTGGCCGGCAGCAGTCCGAAAGTTTTAAAACTGTACAGAAGCACTCCCAGGAACAAAAAGGTGCAGCTGATGAGCACGAACCTGACATTGCGGGTATAACCTATGGTCATAATTCCGGACGCGGCCAGGATCAGGGTATGGACAATTATCAGCAGGATGGCCACCTTGATGCTGATGGCATAGCTCACCGGCAGGGAAACCACCGCCCAGACCAGGGCCGGGATCATGACCACATACTTGGTGGCCTTGTCGGCCATGCTGTCGGCGTATAATTCGGAGATATTTAAAAAAGAACGCAGAAACATGGTTATGAACAGCATCGACAGACACATGAAGGTCGGCAGGCAGTTGTTGGCCCACCACAGCGAGTTAGGCCAGAGATACTGGAAGGAAAAACCGTTCAGGGTGAATTGGAATAAAATATAGGTACAGATAAATAACACCAGGTAGATATAACTCTTTTCCCGAATGAGTATAAACAGAATCAGGTTGTAAATGACCATGATCAGCATGGCCCCGTAATACAGCCAGAAAATAGGGTAAACCTTGTTGATGGTGGTCAGGTAGGACCGGTGTGATTTCATGATCGGTTCAAAATTTAAGGAGGTGGCGGTGGCGACCCGCACGAAATAGGTGCTGTCTCCCGGGGACTGACTTAATCGAAAAACAAAATCCTTGTCGATTATTTCCCGATTGGAAAAGGGATACCTGGTACCGGCCTTGACCTTTTTAAATATATTTCCGTTCTGCGGCACATACAACTCAATATCATTCAACAGGGGATAGGGTATGGTCAGAAACCATTCCCGGGTGGAATCAGTTGTGTTTCTGACCTTAAACCGGAACCAGTAGGCCGATTCGGTGAAGCCCAGATTAAGGGCGGACTTGCGGGAAGGGGTCCATTCATGATCCGCCTCGGCTATTTCATTTATGGTGAACTCCTTTTGCCTGTCCTCCAGAAACTGAACCTTGTCACCAAAATGAATGGAACCAAGATCATCGCTCAGAATAACCGGCTCCGGTGCTTTTGTTGCCGCCACAACCGTCACTGACAGTGAAAAAAAAACGGTCAGGATCAATCCGCCGACCAGTAAAAAATGTCCCACGTCATTCTTTTTTTCTTTTGCCATTTGATATTACCCGTTTATTGTAATTTGGCTATGACCGGTTCACGAAGTTGTCTTCCAGAAAAGACGGCCCGGGATAAACGTAAAATCCCTGGCCTGTTTTTGTTCCCAGCTTACCCGCTTCGACATATTGCTTCAAAAAAGCCACATTGGCGATAGCCTTGGGATCATTCAGCTGGCTGGCCCAGATCTCATTGACGGACAGGACCGTATCCAATCCGATGGAATCCATAATGCCGAAGGGACCGACGCGCATGCCCATGACACCCATCCAGGACCGATCAATATCTTCTATATCGGCCACGCCGCCGGCCGCCAGGTACAAAGCCGTGTCGCACAGATTCATCAGCATGGCGTTGAAAACATAACCATGGTTTTCCTTTTGCAACAGAATCGGGGTCTGCCCCAGGCGCCGGGCAAAGGCTTCAATCAGGGCGATAGTTTCCAGGGAGGTGGCCGGATGCGGCATGACGTCCACGATAGAAGTGGTCAGGGTATTATGAAAATGAAAGGCGGCGAATTTTTCCGGCCGGCCGGTATCGGCGGCCATCATGGACGGTATCAGCGAGGAGGTATTGGTGGTGAAAATGGTCCGGGCCGGGCATAACCGGTTAAACTCTTCGAAAATCCGGCATTTTAACTCCACGTTCTCGGGCACGGACTCACTGAGGAAATCAGCTTCCCGGGCCGCTTCCTCTTTATCTTCAGTCATTCGAATATTTTCAAGGGCAACGGCGGCTTCTTTTTCCGAAACGCGTTGATGAGCAACGAATTTATCCGCCAGCCGCCTGATCCGATCACGGGCTTTTTCCAGGGCGTCTCCGGACAAATCGTGAATAACAGTGTCCAGACCGTTGACGGCGCAAAGCAGGCCGATCTGCTGCCCCATGGTGCCGGCCCCGACAATCAGTACCCGCTTAATTTCCCCCACCTGCATATCAATTGCTCCTCCAGCGGATTAAGGCTTAAATATGGTTCACCGCTTGTCTCCCCACCGCTTGTCTCCCCACCGCTTGTCTCCCCGTTGATGAATTGTAACATTCAATATAACAAATAGCTGAATTTTGCAAGAAAAAATTGCCGGCCCGCCGCTTCCTGCCTGCCCGCGAACCTATTTCTTCCTTGAACTTTCTGAAAATCATGATAGGTAAGAGTCAAACAAACCGGAAAGACAAAAATGACCACTAAGGAGGATGACGGTTTGCATACCAACCGACACCTGCATATTTTCAGAAACACGCCCTTTGGCAAAGAAACCCTGCTTCCGGCCGGTCCTGAACTTGGAAACAACCACTGGCATCGCCTGATACCATGACTAAAAAAATATTCAGCCGCCCGCGACTGTCTTTTCCGACTTTCCGGTCTTTTTTCGCCTACCGGCAATCCAACGCCGTCAATCTTCTGATTTTCGTCGTTATCGGCCTGATTACCGGCGGCGGCGCCATTCTTTTCCAGTTTTTGTGCAGCGCCGGGATGCACTTTTTTCTGGACGGCCTGGCCGGATACCGCCCCTCCGGGCCGACCGGAGAACCGCACTTGTTTCAACCAACCGCCACCGTCTTCAATCGCTGGATACTACTGTTTTTGCCGGCGGCGGGCGGTCTCATCAGCGGCTGGCTGGTCTATACTTTCGCTCCGGAAGCGGAAGGGCACGGCACCGACGCCGCCATTGACGCCTACCACAACAAGGGCGGCCTGATCCGGGCCAGGATCCCCATCATCAAGACCATCGCCTCCACCATTACCATGACCACCGGTGGGTCCGGCGGCCGGGAAGGACCTATCGCCCAGATCGGTGCCGGCGTCGGCTCCATTCTGGGGACCCGGCTTCACCTTTCGGAACGGCAACGACGCATCATGCTGGCCGCCGGTATCGCCGCCGGGGTGGGCAGTATCTTCCGCGCCCCCCTGGCCGGAGCCTTGTTCGCCTCGGAAGTCCTTTACCGGGAACCGGAATTTGAAGGAGACGTGCTGATCCCGGCCGGCATCGCCTCGGTGGTAGCCTATTGCCTGTTCTGCCTGGTTTTCGGCTGGGGCACGCTGTTCTCCTCCATGGACTACAAATTCAACAATCCCATGGAGCTCGGCCCCTATATCGTCCTGGCCGTAATCCTGTCCGGCGCCAGTTACCTCTACGTAAAATGCTTTTACGGGGTGGAAAAAATATTCGCCGGCATTCCCGTGCCGCTGCACTTCAAGCCGGCCCTGGGCGGGCTGATCACCGGATTAATCGGCTTCTTTCTGCCGGAGACGCTGGCTTTCGGTTATGGTCTTCTGCAGCAGGCCCTGCTCAGCGAGGTCAGCCTGCTGCTGCTGCTGGCAGTGGCCTTCGGTAAAATCCTGACGACCTCCTTTACCATCAGTTCCGGCGGCAGTGGCGGAGTGTTCGGACCTTCGGTGGTCATCGGCGGCGCCCTGGGCGGAGCCGTGGGCATAATCTTCCATACCATCGCCCCCGGCTTGATCCAGTCATCCGGCCCCATGGTGGTGCTGGGCATGGCCGGTTTTTTTACCGCCGTTTCCAACGCGCCCATATCCACCATTATTTTCGTGGCGGAAATGACCAACTCCTACCAGATGCTGCTGCCCACGCTGCTGGTCTGCGTTCTGTGCTACCAGTTATCCCGGAAATGGTCCATCTACCGGCAGCAGGTCGCCAACAAGGCGGCTTCTCCGGCCCACGCCGGGGAATTTTTCGTGGATATCCTGCAGACCGCCAAGGTATCCGACATGCGGGAACATATCCAGGCTACCACCACCGTCCCGGAATCCATGAGTCTGGCCGAATTCAAACTCTTTTTCACCGCCACCAATCAGCAGTATTTTCCGGTCATGAACGAACAGGACCGCCTCATCGGTATTTTTTCCAATACCGACATCAGGCGCATTCTGTTTGACACGGAAATGGATCACCTGGTGGTGGTCCGGGATATTGCCACCACTAATATCATCCGGACCACCCTGGACGAGGACTTGAATGAAGTCATGAAAAAATTCACCGTCAAAAACATGGAAGCCATTCCGGTGGTGGAGGTGGACGCCCCGGACCGCCTGCTGGGCATGCTGCGCCGGAAAGAAGTTATCGCCTTTTACAACGAAAAAATCGAGGAGATGCGTCAAAACACCGGCAAATAATCATTTTGCGGGCCGCTTCATGACCAGGTAATGACCGGCTCCCGTCGCTCCGGCATGCGATGATAATTAAACCTGGGGAATCCGATCATCATGGCGCCGAAATTGGCCTGCCCGTCTTTCAAACCAAGCGCCTGCCGCAGCGGCTCCCACTCCAGGGCGGCCGCGTTAAAAAATCCATTCCAGCAGGTTCCCAGCCCCATGGCAGGGGCGGCCAGATCCAGATAGGTCAGGGCGATGGTGCAGGCGCTCTGGGCGGCGGGATTGTCTTTAGAGCCGTTGGCCAGAATAAGATGCGGCGCCCCCCGGCTGATGGTGTCAATGCCCATGTCCCAGGCCGCGGCCACCAGATCCAGGTGCAGCCTGCCGGCCGTCCGGGGATGGGTTTCGATCATGTGGCGCATCCAATCCACCGCCAGGCCGCTGAGCCGATGAACTTCCTCGGCCTGGTAGATAACCTGCCATTTGACCGGCTGGGTGTTATGACCGCTGGGGGCGTACCGGGCGACTCGAATCAGCTCTTCCAAAAGGGATTTGTCGACCGGCCTGGTTTTATAGGAGCGGATAGAACGACGGTAACGAAGGAAGTGTTCAGCCCGGGGGCCGTCCAGAAGCCATTCCGGCTTAACTTCCAGGCAGTCTTCAGGCTTGAGGTCGGCCTGGGTCATTGCCCCGGTGGGGCAGACGGCCACGCAATGACCGCACTTGATACACAGATTGTCCGCGCCCGTCACCGCCCGGGGATAACCATCATCCTTCATGTCGATGATCTTCATGGGACACTCGGCCACGCAGATACCGTCCTGATTACATTTTTCTTTGTCAACTGTCAGCATTATCAACTCCTGTCTGATTATTTCTTCATGGCGCGGCTGATCCGCCGCATGGCTTCATCCACCTTTTCGTGACTGTTAAAGGCCGACAGGCGGATATTTCCGGCGCCGCAGGTGCCGAAACCGGCCCCCGGGGTACAGACTACTCCGGCGCTGTTGAGCAGCCGGTCAAACAACTCCCAGGAATCGGTGCCGGCTTCCACCCAGATATAAGGGGAATGCCTGCCACCGACATAGTCATAGCCCAGTTCATCCATGGCCCGGGTAATGCGATCAGCGTTGGCCAGGTAATAATCAACCGTTTCTTTCACCTGGGCCCGGCCTTCCGGACTGTAAACCGCTTCAGCCGCCCGCTGGACCGGGTAGGCCACGCCGTTAAACTTGGTGCAGTGCCGACGATTCCAGAGAGGGTGCAAAAAATGAGCCTTACCTTCAGCGTCAAAGGCGCGGCACTCTTTGGGGACCACCGAAAAGGCGCACCGGAGACCGGTAAAACCGGCGGTTTTGGAAAAACTGCGGAATTCCACCGCCACTTCCCGGGCTCCTTCAATTTCATAAATAGTGCGGGGAATGTTTTCATCCCGGATAAAGGTTTCATAAGCGGCGTCATAAAGAATCAGGCATTGATTGGCCGCGGCGTAATCAACCCATTCCCGCAAGGCTTCCCGGGTAATAACGGCTCCGGTGGGATTATTGGGAAAACACAGGTAGATCAGATCCACCGGCTGGTCCGGCAGAGCCGGCAGATAATTGTTGGCCGGGGTACTCTCCAGGTAATAAACCCTTTCATAGCGACCGTTTTTGAAGGCGCCGGTCCGGCCGGCCATGACATTGGTGTCCAGGTAGACCGGATAAACCGGGTCGGGAATGGCTATGGTAATGTCATCTGAAAAAAGTTCCTGGAAGTTGCCGGTGTCGCATTTGGCCCCGTCACTGACGAATATTTCATCGGCGCTGATATCCGCCCCCCGCGCCTGGTAATCGCCGGCCGCGATTTTTTCCCTTAAAAAAGCATACCCCTGCTCCGGGCCGTACCCCCGAAAAGTCTCGGCCTCGCCCATTTCATCGATCGCCCCTTGAAAGGCTTCACGGCAGGCCGGGCAAAGCGGCTGGGTAGCGTCGCCGATGCCGAGCCGGATAATATCCATGTCCGGGTTGGCCTCCTGAAAGGCCCGCACCCGGGCGGCTATGTCAGCGAACAAATAAGAAGACTGAAGCTTAAAATAATGTTCATTCACTGTTATCATAAAATCACCTTGTTGTTGGTTGACTGATTCCCGCGGCGGGCTGACCAGAATATCGCTGAAGTATATAAAATTTGAAGGGGGGTGTCAATTTCCGGGATAAAGAACTTTTCTTAACCAGCGACATATACTACACTTTGCAAAAATATCCGCGGCGGAAAATCTCTGGCCGCAATCACGGGTACCGGAAAATTGAAACGACCACGACCAAAGACAATTATTCTTATTATCCTGGCGCTCCTGGCCGGGGGACTGGCCGCTTACGCGGCCCTCCGGATGGAGCTTTTGTCCGCGGCGGTGGAACAGATCAACACCCATACACCGACCCCGATATTTCTTCTCCTGCTGGTATTACTGCCGATCTTCGGCTTTCCCATGACCCCCTTTTTACTGGTCATGGGCATAAAATTCGGCCTGGGCCCGGGCCTGGCGCTGCTGTTTCTGGTGATGCCCGTCCATATGTCCGTCTCCTTCGCGCTGGCCCGCCTGGCCGACAAGCTGCTCAAAAAAACTCTGGCGCGAATAGGCTACGCCATTCCGCGGGTGCCGCCTGATAAACGATTGCGCTTTTCTTTTCTGGTATCGGCCATACCGGTGGCACCCTACGCGGTTAAAAATTTTCTTTTGCCCCTGGCCGGCATTCCTTTCCGGTTATACCTGAGTATAAACTGGCCCTGTCAGGGGCTCCTGTCCATACCCGCGGTGATACTGGGCAGCTCTCTGGCGACCTTGAATCTTCCCCTGCTGGCGGCCGCCATTGCCGCCATCATCATCATCTATATGATTATCAGCCGGATTGAAAAGAGATACAGCAATCAGGTTGAACTGAAAAAAACAAAAGAGGAGATACACTTCTAAGGACCGTCAGGAACCGGCCGGTCGCCGCCGGTGTCCGGCCTCCGGTGACCTGACTCCAGACGGAGGC
>JAWOCW010000263.1:0-7085 GCA_046483615.1 Desulfosudaceae bacterium | reverse complement strand
CCGATGTAGGGGAAGCCTTCAGGCTTCCCAAAAAGGCGGCCTGAAGGCCGCCCCTACATCTGACGATACAAAATGTCCGGACGGAGGCTGAAGTCAACAAGCGCAACCAACGACAGTGCTCCACCCGAATCCGGACCAACCCTACGGGCCAATGTAGGGGAAGCCTTCAGGCTTCCCAAAAAGGCGGCCTGAAGGCCGCCCCTACATTTGACGATACAAAATGTCGGGACGGGGGCTGAAGTCAACAAGCGCAATCAACGACAGCGCTCCACCCGAATCCGGATCAACCCTACGGGCCAATGTAGGGGAAGCCTTCAGGCTTCCCGGGCTATGGCCTGGTCAACTCAAAAATACCATAGGTGGCCAGCAGATTGGGCAGCAGCCGCACCATCTGTCCCCGGCTGCCGGTAATTTCCGAGGAGATGGCCGCTTCCCGGACGACGCGCATGCCCATTTTCCGGATAAACCGTTTAAAATCGCGGATGCTGAGAACGCGGATATTGGGGGTCTCGTACCATTCATAAGGCAGATCCCGGCTGATGGGCGCCCGCCCCCGGAAAAGCAGTTGGGTCCGCAAATGCCAGTGACCGAAATTGGGAAAACTGACCACGGCTTTTTTCCCCACCCGCAGCATCTCCGAGATCAGCCCGGCCGGATCGAGCACCTCCTGCAGGGTCTGGCTGAGAATGACGTAATCCATGGCCCCGTCCGGGTAATCGCGGAGTTCCTCGTTGATATCGCCCTGCAGCACGGACAACCCCTTTTCAATGCAGGTTACCACCCGGGCTTCCACGATCTCAATGCCGGTCTCGGAAACCTGTTTCTCCTGCTTCAAAACCCGCAGCAGTTCCCCTTCGCCGCAGCCCAGGGCCAGCACCCGGGAACCCGGAGCGATCCAGGAAGCGATGATTTTATGATCAAAACGCATCTTATCCGTTATCGGCGACACTGTTCAAAAACCCCCTGATCAGGGCCGACAGCCGGTCATGAGGCAGCAAAAAAGCGTCATGACCGGCATCGGCTTCGATTTCACAGAAGCTGACATTAAGCCCGTTCTTTTTCATGGCCGTCACCATGGCCCGGGACTGGTAAGTGGGATAAAGCCAGTCCGAGGTAAACGAAACCACCAGGAAACGCGCCCGGGCCCGGGAAAAGGCCTGAACCGCCGAGCCGTGGCCGTATTGTTTTTCCAGGTCAAAATAATCGGCCGCCTTGGTCACGTACAAAAAAGAATTGGCGTCAAACCGTTCCACGAACCGGGCTCCCTGGTGGCGCAGGTAGCTTTCCACCTGGAAGTCGGCGTCAAACTCAAAGGACAGGTCAGCCTTGTCCTGGAGGCGGCGGCCGAATTTCTGGCGCATGGCCTCGTCCGACAGGTAAGTTATGTGGCCGATCATGCGGGCCACGGCCAGGCCCATGTCGGGCTTTTTCCCGCCGTAATAATGGCCGTTGTTCCAGGCCGGATCGGCCATGATGGCCTGCCGGGCCACTTCGTTAAAGGCGATGGCCAGGGCCGAGTGCCGGGTGGTGGTGGCCAGGGGAATGGCGGCGGCCACCATCTCCGGGTACCGGACAGACCATTCCAGGACCTGCATGCCGCCCATGGAACCGCCCACCACGGCCAGCAGCCGGGATATGCCCAGATGGTCCAGCAGGGCCTTCTGGGCCCGTACCATGTCGCCGATGGTAATAACCGGGAAGGACATGCCGTAAGGTTCGCCCGTGGCCGGATTGATTTCGCCCGGACCGGTCGTGCCCATGCAGCCGCCCAGCACGTTGGAGCAGATCACGAACCACTTGTCGGTGTCGATGCCCTTGCCGGGGCCGATCATGATATCCCACCAGCCGGGCCGGGCGTCCTTATCATCATAATACCCGGCCGCGTGGGAATCCCCGGTCAGGGCGTGGGCCACCAGCACGGCGTTGCTCTTATCGGCGTTAAGTTCCCCCCAGGTTTCATAAGCCACGGTAACCGGGCCGAGCCGGCGGCCGTTTTCAAGGGTCATCTCCTCCGGCGGCCGGGCAAAGGTATAATACTGCTTCTCGACGCGGCCCGCCGAAGCGGCGGCTTTATCCGGGGTGGGATACTCGCTCATGATCTTACAAACCTTTCAGGGCCTGTTCGATATCGTCGTTGATGTCGGCCACCTCTTCGATGCCCACGGACAGGCGCAGCATCTCCGAAGACACCCCCAGGTCTTTTCTGACAGAGTCCTCAAACGAGACATACTGGGAAGAAGCGGGATGGATGATCAGACTTTTGCAGTCGCCCAGGTTGGCCAGGTGATAAATCAGCCGCAATCGCTTGATAAACGCGAAACAGACCGCCTGGTCCTGCAGCCCGAAGGTAAGCAGGCCGCCGAAGCCCCTGCCCTGAAACTGCCGGGCGGCCGTCTCGAAAAAGGGGTGATCCGCCAGCCCGGGATAATTGACCCAGGCCACCGCCGGCTGCCGGCCCAGAAACTCCGCCACTGCCCGGGCGTTGCTCATATGCCGCTCCAGGCGCACGGCCAGGGTGTCCAGGCCGAGCATGGTCAGGTAAGAGTGCCAGGGGGCCTGGGTGGCGCCGAAGTTGATATGGTGTTCGCGCCAGAGTTTCTCCAGCAGGGCCGGACGGCGGCCGCCTCCCTCCAGAAAGGGTTTAAAATCCGGGAACCTCTCCGCCGGCCAGTCAAAGCGGCCGCCGTCGATAACCACTCCGCCGGGGGCGCCGCCGTGGCCGCTCAGATACTTGGTGGTGGAATGGATTACCGCGTCCGCGCCCAGTTCCAGCGGGCGACACAGGTACGGGGTGGCCAGGGTGTTGTCCACCAGCAGCGGCAGACCGTGCTGGTGGGCCAGAGTGGCCAGTTTCACGATATCCGGCACATCCAGGGCGGGATTGCCGATGGTCTCCAGAAAGACAAAGCGGGTGCGCTCGTTGATAGCCGCCTCCAGGGCGGTGGTATCGGACAGGTCAACCAGGCGCGCTTTCAGGCCGTACTTTTTAAATACCGTGGTAAACAGCACCCAGGTGGACATGAACAGGGAACGTCCCGCCACGAACTCGTCACCGGATCGCAGCAGGGCCAGGCAGGCGCCGGACACGGCCGCCATGCCGGAAGCCATGACCACGGCTCCGGCCCCGCCTTCCAGGGCGCAAAGCTTTTCTTCCAGGGCCCGGTTGGTGGGGTTGCTCAGGCGGGTGTAGATATCATCGGGGTTTCGCCCGGCAAAGGCCTGGCTCAGGCCCTCGGCGGTTTCGTGCCGGTAAGCCACTGATTGGTAAACCGGCGGCTGGGTGGCCCCCTGCCACTGCCCGGGATGCCGGGCGGCGTGAATGACCCTGGTATTAAACCCATGGGTAGTCTTTTTGTCCGTCATTTTTCCTGTCCCGAAGTTATGAGGTCACTTAACACCTGACATTCCCGGCACCGTAGCAGCTTCTCCGGCCAGCTTTCGCCGGCTTCCTTTTCGCAGGCGGTACCGTTAAGAAACCAGCACAGGTGGCCCTGCTGAAATTCCCAGGCCGGGCAATCTTCCTTTTTTTCCGGGGGGCAGCCGACCACATCCCAGCAGGCCGGCGACTGGCCACCACCGCCGGCGGCCCCGGTGACCAGCAGCAGCATCTGCTTGGCCACGTGATCCGGCACAACCCGCCAGCCCTGCTCATAGCTCTGCACGGTTTTCAGGGAAACGCCCAGCAGGCGGGCCAGTTGCCGCTGCGTCTTCTCCAGGCGTTTTCTAAGTAATATGAATTCCTTGCTCTTCAAATCAGGCTCTCTTTCGTAAATTTTTTCTTGACAAGCAAACTTCATGATATCATACTAATACCACAATGTGGTAGAATATTGTCAACAATAAATTCTGGAGAAGCCCATGTTATATTCAAAAACAGTCATGGATCATTTCAGGAATCCCCGCAACGTCGGAGAGATAGAAAACGCCGACGGCGTGGGCGAAGTGGGCAATCCCATCTGCGGAGACATGATGACCATCTATATCAAGGTGGAAGATGATCACATCAAGGACATCAAGTTCCAGACCTTTGGATGCGGCTCGGCTATTGCCGTTTCCAGCATGCTGACGGAAATCGCCATGGGCAAGTCCCTTGATGAGGCCCGGAAGATCACCAACAAGGACGTGGCCGAGGCCCTGGAGGGGCTGCCCAAAAACAAGCTGCACTGTTCCAACCTGGGCGCGGACGCCCTGCAAATGGCCATCAAAAACTACGAAGACAAAAAGGCGGGCATTACCCGGCCGGAAGAAGAGCGGCAGGAAAAGCACCAGCACGCCCACGAAGACGGCGGCTGCCACTGCCCTTACTGCGACGCCGCAATCGACCAGGAAGCCACCTTTTGTAAGGCCTGCCTGACGGACATTGAAGAGGACACCCATTAACAGGAGCGAAGTTATGTCAAAAATAAACCTGGACCACATCTCCGCCAGCCAGCTCCTGCCGGAAGTACAGGACGCCATGATCGCCGCCATCAAAGAGCCGCCGGGCAACCCCTCCAGCCAGAACCTGGAAGGGGAACGCGCCGCCGAATCCCTGGAAAAGGCCCGGGAAGCGGTGGCCGGCCTGATCAACAGCCCCTCGGCCCGAGAAATCGTGTTTACTTCCGGCGGCACCGAATCCATCAATCACGCCGTCAAGGGCGCGGCCAGGGCCAACGCTGACAAAGGCCGGCACATCATTACCTCCAACATCGAACACAATGCCGTCAACCGCAGCATCAAACGCTTGCTCCAGCAGGGATTCAAAACCACCTCGGTCTCCGTGGACAGCCGGGGACGGGTGGATCCGGAAGAAGTGGCCGGGGCCATCCGGGACGACACCATCCTGGTCTCCATCATGCACAGCAACAACGAAATCGGCACCATCCAGCCGATTGAAGAAATCGCCGCCATTACCCGGGAAAAGAAGATTCTGCTGCACACCGACGCGGTTGATTCCGTGGGAGTGGTCCCCATGGATGTTCAGAAAATGGGGGTGGACCTGATGAGCTTCGCCTCCAACCCTTATTACGGACCCACCGGAGTGGGCGGCCTTTATATCCGACGCGGAGCGTCCGTCTGGCCGATCATCGACGGCGGCGTCCAGGAGCGTAACCGCCGGGCCGGCACGGAAAATCTCATCGGCATTATCGGCATGGGCGTGGCCGCCGACCTGGCCCGAGAAAACCTGGATGAACGCCGGTCCCACCTGAAAAAACTTCAGCAGCTCCTCATCACGGAACTGCCCGAGTACATCGACGAATATTTCATCAACGGTGATCCGGACAACGGCCTGCCCCACCTGGTTTCCATCTCCCCCCGCTACATCGAGGGCGAAAGCCTCATGCTGATGCTGGAGGACGAGGGTTACACCGTGGCCACCCGCTCGGCCTGCGCCACCGGCTCTCTGCGGGCCTCCCACGTTCTCATGGCCATCGGCCTGGACCACGCCGACGCCCAGGGCACCCTGGTGATCACCCTGGGAGTGGAAAACACGGCCGAAGACGTCCGGGGCTTCCTGCGGGCCCTCAAAAAAATAGTCGAGTCCCTGCGGGCCATGTCGCCGTTGTATAAAAAAAGATAGTGCCGACCGGATCAAAAGAGGCGGGCCGATCACAATAAGGCCTGAGTCAGGCAAGACCGGCCCGGAAATATCCGGGCTAATCTTTCATGAAATATCAGGGTCAGTCTCTGGCTCAGCCTCAAGCTCGGCCTCAAGCTCGGCCAAGGATATCCGCTATGGCCCGACTGAGTTCCGAGACACTGTAGGGCTTTTTTACGAACCCTTTCAAACCGGCCGCCACCAGTTCATTCAAATCACCATCTTTGGTAAACCCGGAAGCGAGCAATACCGGTATTTCCGGACTTATCTCCCGCATGGCCTGGAAACATTCCTTGCCGCCCATGACGGGCATGATCATATCCATAATGACCAGATCCAGTTCCGGCCTGTTTTTTTGAATTATGTCCAGGGCCTGTTGCCCGTGCTCAGCCAGTAAAACCCGGTAGCCAAGCTCCCGCAGTATTCTCTGACCGGTATCCCGTATAATATGTTCATCATCCACCAGCAGTATCAATCCCCGGCCGGTTATAATGGTCTCGTCAGACTTCGTCCTGATCGGGAAATCCTCCTCAAGCAGCGGGAAAAGCACATGAAAACAGGTGCCCTGCCCTTCTTCACTGTAAACCTGGATAGCCCCTTGATGCTGCTGGACCGTGCCGAACACGGCCGCCAGACCAAGGCCGGTTCCCTGGCCCTGCTTTTTGGTGGTAAAAAAAGGTTCAAAAACACGGGGCAAATCGCCGGCCGGGATACCATGTCCCGTGTCACACACCACCACCTTGATATAACTTCCGGGCTTCAGATCAAAAGTCTGGGCCTGACAATATTCGCTGGTCAGGGTCAAAACTTCAGAGTGAATCGACAGGTTACCGCCATCGGGCATGGCATGGCCGGCGTTAATGCCAAGATTCAGAAAAATATTCTGCAGCTGGGCTTCATCACCGTTTATGATAAAGCGGGAGGCGGCCGGATCAAAATCAATATGAATTTTTTTATCAAGGGTATTGCGCATAATGGCAACCGCTTCCTCAATCACCCGATGAAGATCAACCGGAGTATTACCGGCTGATTTCCGACCGGCAAAAGAAAGCAGTTTTTCGGCCAGGGCGGAAGACTGGTCAACAGCATCAATAATCATGTTCAGAAACATATTGTTTTTTTCATCATCATCAATACTACCCTTTATTAACTCGGCCGCGCCCCTGATGCCGCCCAGCATATTGTTAAAATCATGGGCTATTCCCCCGGCCAGCTGACCGATGGCTTCCATTTTCTGACTTTGCCGGAACTTTTCCTCCATCTGGTATTTTTCCGTGACATCCCGAAACACCAGCACCACTCCGGTGGTTTGACCGGCGGCATCCCGGATGGGCGCGGCCGAATCCGCGATCTGGTATTCCCGATCGTCTTTAGCGACCAGCACGGTGTGATTGGCCAGGCCCACCAGGGCACCGCTTTGCAGCACCTGTTCCACCGGATCGACGACCGGCTCCCGGGTTTGACCGTTGATAATGTGGAAGACCTCGGAGACGGGCTTATCAAGTGC
>JAWOCW010000129.1:0-2895 GCA_046483615.1 Desulfosudaceae bacterium | reverse complement strand
TTATATTGCATTTAGCAGTCATTTCAAAATTACAAATTGTCATTTTAGATTTGCGGAATAAAGGCAATTTTATATCAAAAAATTTCATGAAATATCCGGGATAGGTCGCCGTTATTCCAACTCCTTGAAGATTTGATATGAGATAAGCGTGTCCAGGGCCCGGTTGACCTGCGTATCCAGCAGCAACTGGTCAGCCTCCAGTTGGCCGTATTTGGAATTTTCGACTCCCTTGTTCTCAGCCTCTGCGGGCTTGTCGCCGGTATCGTCTGTCCGGGAAGAATCAGGCTGGGACGGCATATTTGCCTCTGGATCAGGTTCGGCCTCCAGGTGGTTTTTGAGGTCACTTTCCTTAAGTGCCTGGGGGGTGTCTTTCTTATCCATAATCCGGTAAGCAACGTTTATGTCCGGTTCAATGCCCTTGGCCTGGATAGATCGATCATCGGGCGTGTAGTAGCGGGCGATGGTAAATTTCATGCCCGAACCGTCGCCAAGGGGTTTAATGGTTTGGACCGAGCCCTTGCCGAAAGAGGGGGTGCCCATGATCAGGGCTCGTTTATGATCCTGGAGGGCGCCGGCCACAATTTCCGAGGCACTGGCCGTGCCGCCGTTTATCAGCATTACCATGGGGTAACTTTTGTCGCTGCGGCTGGCATGAGCCTTATAGGTTTGTTCGTCCTCGCGTCCTTTGACCTTGAGCATAATCCCTTCTTTTAAGAACAGGTCGGAAATTGACAGGGCCTGATCCAGCAGGCCGCCGGGATTGTTGCGCATATCCAGAATCAAGCCTTTCAACTCACCGTTGTTGTCGGCTTCCAGATCGTCCAGGGCCTTGATCAACTCCTTGGTGGTGTTGGCCTGGAAATTGGTTACCCAGACATAACCGTAATCCGGTTTGAGCAGGATGGATTTAACGCTGGTCATGGGGATAACGTCCCGGACTAAGGTTAAATCCAGTTCCTCCGACTCGCCTTTCCGGAATATGGTAATTTCCACCGAGGTGCCTTTTTCACCCCTCATTTTCTTGACAGCTTCCCAGAGCTCAATATCTTCGGTGGATTCTCCGTCAATCCGGGTAATGATATCACCGGGCTGCACCCCCGCTCTGAAGGCCGGGGTGCCCTCAATGGGAGAAATGATTTTTAACAGGCCCTTGGACTTGGTGATGACAATACCGACACCTTCAAATTCTCCCTTGGTATCGGCTTGAAATTCTTTAAAAGCGTCCGGAGGCAGGTACTGCGAATGAGGATCCAGACTGCCGACCATTCCTTTGATGGCCGATTCGACCAGGTCTCTGGTATCTACCTCATCAACATAATTTTCTTCAAGCTCTTCGATAATGCTGGTAAATATTTTCAGTTCCCGATAAGCCTCGGAGCTGCTGGCGGATATGGTCCGCTGAAATCCGGCGGTAATGATAAACACCAGTAATACCGCCACCAGCGCCATGCCGGTTTTTATTGCCTTGGTGGATGAATTTTTCATGGGGCCAGCCTTTTGCATGCATGCAGTTATGGTTTTGATTGTAAAAAATGTCAGGCCAGATCGGTTTAACCGGCTTACCCGGTTTGCAGCCAGATAGCAGGATTAATGGCCTGGCCCTTATGCCGCACTTCGAAATAGAGGGACGGGTCGTCTGAAATACTGGAAGTATCTCCGACCGTGGCAATTACCTCATGGGTTTCCACGTAATCACCTTTCTCTTTGAACAACTCCTGCGCGTGGGCATAGACGGTATAATAGTTGTCACCGTGATCAATAATGATCATGTTGCCGTATCCCTTGAACCAGGAGGCGTACAGAACCTGTCCCCGAAAGACAGCTTGAACCGGCTCGCCCCGGCTGGCCAGGATGTCTACTCCATTGCGGAAATTAACGATATTCAGCTTTTCATCACGGTACTTGCCGAATTTGGAAATTATTCTACCCTTGACGGGCGGTTTGAGCAACCCTTTATGGTCAGAAAATTTTCCCGGCAGGTCTTGGCCGGTGTCCGGTTTAATATACAAAGAGGTAATGGTCTCGTCCAGGGAACGGGCGTCCTGTTTCAGGGATTCAATGGCGGCTCTGCGAAAGGCCTCCTTTTCCCGGATTTCCGCCAGCAGATGATGGCGTTCCTTTTTTTCCGCGGCCAGGTCGTTGATTTCCCTCTGTAAGCGGTTTTCCAGCTGCTTTTTTTCGTTTTTTTCAGCTACCAGGGTAGCGGTGATCTCCTCCAGGCGCTCCTGATTGCCGCGGAACGTCTCCAGCATTTCCCGATCCTGCCGATAAATATAGCTGATGTCCTTCCTGGTTTTCAAAAAGTCATAGACCGAGTCGGCGGATCCCAGAATATTCATTTCTCCCAGCAGGCTGAGCTTGTAGAGGGCCACCAGCCGTTTGGTGGCGTATTCTTTTTTTTCAGCGATTCGTTTTTCAAGGACTTCGGCGGCCTGGCGGTTGGCGGCAATGTCAGTTTCAAGCTTCGTGATTTTTCGGCGCAGCCCCTGGATCGTCTGCCGGGCCTGTTGCAGCGACCTGGCCAGCTCATCCAGGCGATCCATCAAGGAGGTTTCCTTGTGGCCGAATTTTTCCAGCTCGGTCTGATAGTTTTCGATTTCCCGGCTGATTTGTTCGGCCCTGTTTTTCAATTCAGCCAGTTCTTCCGGGGTGCCTTCGACGTGGATGAACTCTTTTTTATTCCTGATATAGCCGGACTGCTGTCGGTAAGAGATTCTCAGCCAGCCGTCCACGTATTCATGGACGGTTACCCGGGTGCCCCGCGGCAGGGTGGTGACGCGGTCGGCCTTGATGTCAGGCTGGCTGCGGACATTCAGCGCGCTGGCCATGACCGTGGCCGGACGGGTAGTGTCGCATCTACCGCGGCCGCCGGTTGTCAGGGCTATCGCCAGCAGC
>JAWOCW010000125.1:0-3608 GCA_046483615.1 Desulfosudaceae bacterium | reverse complement strand
GCCCGGACCGGGGCCATCACCCTGCGCCCGGAAATGAGCCTGGAGTGGGGCCATGAGTACCTGGACCAGGAAGCTGACCTGACGGCCCGCTTCGACTATGCCGGGGCCCGTTCCTTTACCGTAACAGGAGCCGAATCCGGGCGTAACAGCCTGATGGTCGGCGGCGGGATGGAAGCGCAGCTCAATGACAGCATCATGGCCTACCTGAAATACAATGGTGACTACCGTCACGACTTTGACTCTCAGGCCGTGACCGGCGGGGTGCAGTTCGCCTTCTAAAGGTAAATGACCATCATAACCTGATAAACCAAGCGGGCCGGTTATTGCAACCGGCCCGCTTTTTTTTATCATTTCTGATGGTCTCGTAAAAAGTCCTAATTGGGACGGCAAAGTAAAAAGTTCAAGATCAGCTGACAAGCGGGGCGCGCTAAATCCCGAGGAATGGAGCGTACTTAGCAGTACGTGACATGACGAGGGATGAAGCGCAACGAAGATATTGGACTTTTTACGAAGCCGTCAAGGTTGATTTTTATGAAACTGATGCATATAACCGTACATTTTGAATTTTCCGAAGATATTGAAGAGATCCTGAATAGTAATGAAATTCAGAACTATGTGCGATATAATATGATGCAGGGTCAGGACCGGGACGGGCGCCATTTCGGAAACCAGGTCTTTCCCGGCAGCATCACGGTTATCCAGGCCCAGGTACCCGAAAATAAAATTGAACCGGTATTCCAGGACCTGACAAACTTCCGGGAATCCAAGCCGGCTCATCAGCACCTGGAGGCCCTGATTCTGCCGGTGGAAAACCGACTGGCCTGAACCGGGCAACAAGCCACAGCCCGAATATTTCATGAAATTTATGAAAATTATTTACTTGTTGTATTATTTCAATTAGTTCTGTTGCATTTAGCAGTCAGCCCAAAATTACAAATTGTCATTTTGGATTTAAAGGAGCTTCCGGTGGGATACAGGGATTGGTTATATAATCATTGCAGCGGCAAGATAGTCGAGGCTGAACAGGCTATTACCCATATTAAAAGCGGCGACCGGGTTTTCGTGGGAACCGGTTGCGGTGAGCCCCAGCACCTGATCAAAACCATGGTCAAAGACGAGTCCATCCAGGACATCATGGTCTACCAGATGCTCTCTTCCACTTTTGCCCAGTTCGTCAACGACGATTCCTTTTTACGCCGTTTTTTTTTAAAACTGTTCTTCATCAGCCGCGATATGCGTCAGGCCGCCTTTGACGGTAAGATCGAATACATTCCGGCATACCTGTCCCAGATACCGGGCCTGTTCGCCAACCGCATTATCGGGCTGGACGTGGCCCTGATCCAGGTCAGTCCGCCGGATGATTTCGGCTTCTGCAGCCTGGGCGTGTCAGTGGACATTACCCGATCCGGAACGGAAAACGCCAAGCTGGTCATCGCCCAGGTCAACGCTGAAATGCCCATGACCTACGGGGACGGTTTCATTCACGTGGATGACCTGGACTACCTGGTTTTACAGGACGAGCCCCTGGTGATCGGCTACCGCGAACCCAACATCAATGAAGTATCACAGCGCATCGGTTTGTACGTCTCCCAGCTGATACCGGACGGAGCCACCCTGCAGATCGGTTTCGGCCAGCTGCCCAACTATATCCTGGACCACCTCCACCATAAAAAAGACCTGGGGCTGCATACCCAGCTCATCACCGACGGCATGATCCCGCTGTTTAAGAAAAAAATCATCACTAACAAGAAAAAGACCCTGCTCCGGGGGCGGGCCGTGGCTTCGCTGTGCATGGGCACGGCCGAGCTGTATCGTTACGTCAATAAAAACCCCATGTTCATCTTCCGCTCCTCGGAATTTGTCAATGATCCCACCGTGATCGCCCGCAACGACAACCTGGTCTCCATCAGCTCCGCCCTGGAAGTGGACCTGACCGGTCAGGTCTGCTCCGACTCGGTGGGCCACCTGTTTTACAGCGGTATCGGCGACCAGGTCGATTTTCTGCGAGGCAGCGCCATGTCCCGGGGCGGCTTTTCCATCATCGCCCTGCCTTCTACCGCCCAGAAAGGCCAGGTCTCCCGGATCGTCTCCCATCTCAGCGAAGGAGCCGGCGTGGCCACCACCCGGGGAGACATCCATTTCGTGGTGACCGAGTACGGCATCGCCGAGCTGCACGGCAAGGGCATCTACCAGCGCACCATTGAACTGGCCCAGATAGCTCATCCCAAATTCCGGGAAGAATTGATCTCGTTCGCCAAAAAGCATCACTATATCTTTCCCGACCAGCTGCCGCCGGCCCAGGAAGATCTGATTTTCCTGGAAGATTATAAAAGCACCATGACCTTGAAAGACGGCCGGGTGGTTGAGTTCCGCCCGCTGCTGCCCTCGGACGAATTTTCCTATCGCAACTTTTTCTATTCCCTGAAAGGCCAGACCATTTACTACCGGTTTTTCCATAAAAAACGTATCTTTTCCCATGCCATGCTGCAGAAGCAATGGTCCTCGGTGGATTACCGCAAAAACATGTCCATCATCGGGCTGGTCCGGGACAAGGGACGCAAAGAGTTTATGGCCATCGGTTCCTATGCCAAGGGTGAAGACGAAAAGCGGGCCGAGGTGGCTTTTGTCGTCCGGGAAGACTTTCAGAACATGGGCATTACCAGCAACCTGCTGAAAATTCTGGAACGCATTGCCATTGAAAATGATTACAAGGGTTTCTGCGCCACGGTTCTGGCTGAAAACACCGCCATGCTGCATATCTTCAAAAAACATTATCCCAATGCCCTTTTTAAAAGGGAAGGCGGCAGCGAAGTCAACGTCATCATGGATTTTGACAACGCATGATGACGGCGGCGCTACCGGCTGCCGCGGGTTCCCAATCCTGGCAGGCTTTTCTCCGTGATCACGCCCGTCAAATGGGCCTTGACATCACCACCAGCCAGGCCATCCTGATGGCCAGCCACGCCTCAGAGCTGGCACGCTGGAACCGGAAGGTCAATTTAACCACTATTACTGACCCCGCTGAAATGGCCGTCAAGCATTTTCTGGACTCCCTGGTCCCGGCTGACCACCTTTTCAACGGCGCCACCCTGCTGGATATGGGTTCCGGCGGAGGTTTCCCGGGCATCCCCCTGAAAATCGTCAATCCCGCGCTGAAGGTAACCCTGCTTGACGCCACCCGCAAAAAAATCAGTTTTCTGACCCAGGTGATCCGCCTGCTGGAACTGGACGATATCAGGGCAACGCGGGCGCGGGCCGAGGAGCCGGAAAATTTTCCCGGACCGGATCGAACATTTGATATCATCATCTGCCGGGCCTTGGCCTCCCTGGACAGGTTCGTTGAACTGGCTCTTCCCTTTTTAAAACCGGGCGGCCGCCTGATCGCCATGAAGGGGGATTATTCTGAAGATAAAATCGTCAATCTGAAAAAGACGCCCCTGACCACCGACAAAAAAAGCAGTCCGATCTCAGACCTTTTTGCCATTAACACTCATGACTACCGGCTGCCCCTGGCAGGTGACCAGCGCCGCCTGATCATCCTGGACCATCTCCGGCCGGAAAAGGCCCCGAACGAAAATTGACATTTTCGTAAATAGTCATTTTTGGGA